>JAPKGY010000896.1 GCA_026647385.1 Phycisphaerae bacterium
AGACGTTCCGCCTGCCGGTGTGGAGGACGGGGGAGGGGTGGGCGGCGATCCTGGATCCTGACCTGGATTGGCTTGTTTACTCTGACCGCAGCAGTTGGGCTGGGTCACTCGATCTCGACCTTCACCGCGCCGTCGCCGTCTTCGATCGTCAGGCCGCCGGGCAGTTCCGGACGCCATGTCCCGAACGTCACCAGGGCCGTGCCGAACGCCCGCGGCTCAGAGAAGACCACCTCGTCCGTCACCGTCAGCGAGCCTTCTCTTTCCCGCGAATACACGAACGTCCGTTCCAGCTTCTCGATCTCCGGCACGTCGTACGCGGATTGGATATCCAGCACCAGCGTATCTCCCTGATCCGTAAAAACCGTCTTGACGACTCGCCCGCGAGCGTCGAGTCCCGGCCTTTGCAGCTTCCCCGCCACGATCGGCACCGGATGTCCGAAGGAGTTGAGCACCTTGCTGTCGTATCGCTTCTCACTGAACGTCCGCCGCGTGTAAACCTCCGCTCCCGGATCGATCAGCACCGGTCGGCCATCCACAATTACCAGATAGGAGCCCACGTCGTTGTGATTGTGCTGCTCGGCGTTGTTCCCGCCCTTCATCGCCACCGCGAGCCGGCACCCCTTTCGACTCCCCGGCCGACCGATCAGGACGCCCCCATCGTCGAACCATGTGCGATCGGCCAACACCCCCGGCCGCGGCTTCGATTTGTCCGACACGCTGTTCGGAAACGCCAAAGCCATCGCCCAATACAGCGGCATGGACGACCAGGGCCTCGGCTCGCTCAGTCCCGGCGCGACGGGAACGCCCCACCGCCGCGCGATGTAATCGACCAGCATGGCGCCGGGCCGTGCGTCCACCGAGCAGTCCGCAAAGGCCGGACATACCCCCGGGACAATCACAATGTTCAACCCATACAGCGCGATCTGTTTCACGTGCTCACCCGCGAGCAGGTCCACGTTTCCCCCGGTCGCCTGCAGAACCGTTTCCGCCAACAGGAGGTAGTTGCCGAAACCGTAGTTCCAGTAGCCCACACCCTCGGTGCAGTAACCATCGGCGGGTATCCCCGAGACGAAGTGCTTGGAAAACTTCTCGGCCGCCGCGACGTAATACGCTCTCTCGTCGCGCGACTCGATCAGCGCCAGGGCCGAGCCCGTCACTCCAGCCAGACAAACGGCGTTCCAGTTGTTCTTGCCGGTCAGCCACCAGTTGGCCGGCCTGCGCCCCTCCACCATGTCCTGGAAAGGCCTGAAGATTCGCCGCTCCAGTTGCTCGCGAATCAAGGTTCGTGCCTCGCCCGGCAATTGGTCGCCCAGCACCCGGTCCGCGGTCGCCAGGGTCCATGCGACCGCCACCGACCCGAGATCGATGTCGACCGTCTTACCCCGGAAGTTCTCCAACAACGCATCGTGCGCGGGGAACAGCCATGTTGTCTCCTGCGAAATCGCCTTGAGCGTATCGACGAACGGCCGGATGAATCGCCCCCGGTTCTCCAGGCACTCAGCCAGCACGAAAGCATCCAGGCGCCCGCGACGTTTGGCCATCACTTCCTGATATCGCGTGCGGTTGCCGGTCCGCGAGAATTCGAGAAACAGGTCATCGCTCGTTGCGGGCATGGCCTCGGCCTTCAGCTTCTCGGCCGTGGCAACGATGTCCCCCATGTTCTCGCGGAGGACCGGCGACTCCCAGGCGGTCCGGTCGGTGATCGGCCTGCCCAAACCCGCTGGTCGGTCCGGCAGCAGGGCGGCGATCTCTCTCACCCGACCCGCGTCCGGAGGCCCAACCTCCGGCCTGGCTCCCGCCGCAAAACCCGTGGCTGAAATGCAGGTCACCGCCGCCAGCAAGGAACGCCGAGTCCATCGCATCGCACACCTCCCGAACTGCCTGCCGCTGTTACCGGTCCATACCACGGTTCGTCCCGGCGATGATACTACACCATCCGCTCAATTACCTGAACGATCGAAGCCACACCGACCAAGCCGAGTCTCCCGTATCGTCCGGCCAACAGCCGTGAGTCTTGTTGTGGCTGTTCAGCACGTAGACCGGATAGTAGGGGCCGTTGTAGGCAGAGCGCGATGTGATGG
>JAPKGY010000897.1 GCA_026647385.1 Phycisphaerae bacterium
CCCAGCCGCCGCCGCTCTCATCGGCCAACTGAAACGAAACAACTTCCGGAATTCTGCGCAGCAACGCATGCACGGTTTCGCGCAGCGCGCCAATCCCTTTGCCGTGGATGAGGCGCACCTGCAGAATCCCGTTTTCCCGGAGACGATCGCGTTTCGCGACGAGCTGGCTCGCCGGCTGCACCTGAATCTGCTGATCTACAAGCCGGTGATGGATCGCGACGCCTTCATTCGCGAGCATGGGCGGATGTGGCGGTCGAGCCCGGATGCGTGCTGCGCCTTCAACAAACGTGAGCCCTTCGATCGGGCGAAGCGCGAGTTGGCGATCCGTTGCTGGATGACCGGCATCCGCCGGGAGCAGTCAACCACCCGCCGATCGACGCCGATCGTGCAGCACGACCACCTCGGGCTGCTCAAGCTGTGCCCCATCGCCCGCTGGAGTGCCAAGGACGTTCACGATTATCTGCGGGAACACGATCTGCCTTACCACCCGCTGCGCGAGCAGGGCTACCTGAGCATTGGCTGCCAGCCCGAGGAAGACTACTGCACGCGCAAGGTCAAGCCGGGGGAGGACCCCCGGTCGGGGCGGTGGGCGGGTTTTGACAAGACCGAGTGCGGGCTGCACGTACACGAGCAGGGCAGCGGCATCTGATGCCCGCCGGTTGAAAGGAGATTGAGGTGATCAAGCCGATTACGCCGAACTTCAGGACCCCGGACGACGCCCTGAGCGAAGTCGAACGCGCCAAACTCCAATCCAACGGCATGCGCGGCCGGATGGCGGAGGATTTCCGCGATTTTTCCCACGCGGACCTCGAGGAGCTGTCCGAGCACCTCGCCAAGAGTCACGGCGTTTATCTCGAATACAACCGGGATACGGGCGGCGCGAGCAAGGAATGGATCTACATGATCCGGGTGAGCGTTCCCGGCGGGGGGCCGCTCAGTCGCGATCAATGGCGCATGTTCGACGACCTCTCGGAGCGATTCGCCCGCAACCCGGAGGGCCAATCGTCCCTGCGGGCGACGACGCGCCAGAACATCCAGTTCCATTGGGTCCGCAAGGAGAACGTGGTCGAGATCGTGCGCACGGTAGCCGAGAGCGGCCTGCACACGCTCAACGGGTGCGGCGACAACTTCCGCAACGTGACGGGGTGCCCGCTTTCGCCGTTCACCGGCGTCTTCGACGCCAACGCGCTCGCTCACGAGGCCGGCCTGTACTTTCGTTTGCCGGCTGAGCCCCACATCGAAGTCTTCGGCATCGATCCCAACGCGATTCGCACGCCGGAACAGCATTTCCAGTACGGCCCGAAGCTGCTCAACCGCAAATTCAAGGTCTCCTTCTCCGCGATCCATCCCGACGGCGAAGGCTGGCAACTGGATAACTGCGTCGAAGTGCGCACGAACGACGTCGGCGTCGCCCCCGTCCTGGACGACGGTCAGGTCGAGCGATTCATGATCTTCGCCGGCGGCGGGCAGGGCGAACGCAACGGCAAGCCCACGTTCCCCGCCCTCGGCGGTCCGCTTGGAGTCCTGGCGAAGAAGGATTTGATCCCGGGGCTCGACGCGATCGTCCAGACGCACCAGGAGTGGGGCGATCGGCAGAACCGGCACTGGGCCAGACTCAAGTACGTCGTCCATAAGATGGGCCTGCGGTGGTTGCGCGAGCAGGTTCGGGCCCGCGGCGTCCGCATGGAAGATCCCATCCCGAACTTCGACCCCGGCCCGCGGCGGCTGCACCAGGGCTGGATCCCGCTGCCCTCCTCCGGGCTGTGGGCGTTCGGCGCGTTCATCGAAAACGGCAGAATCATCGACGGGCCCGACGGTCGCCTCAAGACCATGACCCGCCACCTGATGGAGAAGTATCCGATCCGCCTGGCCATCACCCCGAACGACGACCTGCTGTTCCTGGACATTCCCGGCGACGCCCGCGAGTCGTTCGAGGCGGACATGCGGCATTTCGGTTACGGACGGAGGAACGGCCAGGAGTATTCCGAGCTGCGCCGCCACGCGGTCGCCTGCGTCGGGCTGCGGACCTGCCGCCTGGCGTACACCGAATCCGAGACCTGCCTGCCGACAATCATCGAC
>JAPKGY010000898.1 GCA_026647385.1 Phycisphaerae bacterium
TCACCTGGCCGCCAATGTCGGCGGAATCGGCGCCAACCGCGAACATCCCGCCGAATTTTTCTACGACAATATGATCATGGGCGTCGAGCTCATGCACCACGCCTCCCGCGTATGCCGGCGAGGAACCCGGCGTCCGGGCCTGTTTGCGGGTATGGATCGCGCTACAATCACCGGGTGGGAGGACGGCAGGGAGATGTTTATGCGACAGCTTGTCGGGGTGGCGATTGGCGGCGTGGCGGGCGGTTTGCTGGGGTACTACCACGTGCTGTGCCCCGGCGGGACCTGCCCGCTGACGGGGACGTGGATCGGTGGCGCGCTGCTGGGTGGGCTCGTCGGCCTGCTGATTGCGGGGGGATGCCCGGCGTGCTCAGCCACGTCGTGCAGGCGGCCCAGCCCGAAGCTCACGCCGCCCGCGGACGAAACCCGGAACGACGGCGTGTAACAGGACTCATGTCCATCAGGGTGCATGGCCGTTCCTGGGCAGTGCTCGATATTTGGCACGAGGTCCCTGTGGGGTGGCATGGGGCGCCGCGGCGACCTGATGCCCGCAGCTCTTCATTGACTGCGGGCGGAACTACCATTCACCGAGAATCTTTCCCGAAATGCGCGTGACCAGCGGGAGCGGGGCGAGGTGGCGGCTGAACGCGCTGATCTTGTTCAGGATCCCGGGAACGCAGACGCTTCGTCCTCTCCTGAGGTATTTCATCGTAAGGCGGGCGAAATCATCCGAATCGAATCCGAGGCGGACCCAGTCGACCTTACGGGTGTGATACCCGCCGCGATCGAAGAAACCGGTCCGCACGGGGCCGGGGCACACACAGGTGACACGCAGGCCGGTCTTGCGGAGTTCGCTCCACAATGCCATCGAGAAGTTGAGGACAAAGGCCTTGCTCGCACCGTAGACAGCCATGTACGGCGTCGGTTGGAACGCGGCTGTGCTGGCGATGTTGATCACGTGGCCTGTGCGGCGCTCGATCATCTCCGGCAGAATCCGATGCGTCAGCCGGAGAACAGCCAGCACGTTGAGTTGGACCAGGTGTTCGAGATCGGCGAGTTGCTGACCCGGGAACAGACCGTACTCGCCCACGCCGGCGTTGTTGACCAGAACGTCGATCGGGCCGAAGACGGCGCGGGCGTCAGTCGGCACACGTTCGCACGCGCCGGGCTCGACGAGGTCCGCGGTGATGACGGCGGCC
The DNA here is from genome assembly GCA_026647385.1 of Phycisphaerae bacterium. GTDB lineage: Bacteria > Planctomycetota > Phycisphaerae > UBA1845 > PWPN01 > JAPKGY01. The sequence continues at coordinate 1,197 of JAPKGY010000898.1, forward strand.
CGGCCGGTGGCGGCCTTCAGTTCGTCGGCCAGCCCGGTGAGCTTGTCCGTTCGCCGGGCGACGAGCGAAACACGGGCGCCGGCCTGCGCGAATTGCCGGGCGAGCGATTGGCCTATGCCGCTCGATGCGCCGGTGACGACCACGTGCTTGTCGCGAAACATGCGAGGCTCCTTCCTTGACAGTCGCCTTCGATCGGTGAGCATTCTACCGCGGGCTGCGGCGTTTGATAGACATCACGAAAACACGAGACCTCGAAACCACGAGAGGGCTTTCGTGATGGGTTCCCTTCTTCGTGGCTAAAACAATGCCCCGGACGCTTGGGGTCGTCCGGGGCATCGCGGTGTAGGTTGGCGGTCCTTCTCGAAGGGGTGCCAGTGGAGGAAGCGGCCGCCAGGTGGCTTTCAGTACCAGGGATAGGTCATGTCGTAAGCGTCCCATGTGTCGTAGGGGATGTAGTCGTCGTACAGGATGACGTCGCTCCATGCCTGGGCTGACCAATCCATGACATCGTTGCGGTAGCCGAGGGTGTCGCCGATCAGGCCGAGCGGGCTGTAGCCGCCGAGGCCGTATACGTCACATCCGGTGCCGGCGGCCAGGATGGCCAGGCCGACCACCGCCAACAGGACTTTCACGGCCGAATGGCTTGTGCTGATTCGAGTAGCGGACATGGTTGGGCTCCTCTTCAGGTTTGATAACCCTTTTCACTTTTCACGTCCCGCGCCTTGCGGGTCGCTCGACAGGGTAGCGTGCATGTCCCATGCCAGAGACGCTTTTTCGCTTTTCCCGCGAGTCTTCGCTGTTTTGGGGCCTGAAAAACAGGAGCCGCCCGCCGCGCCAGGGGGGCGGGGCCATACGGGTGGGTAGTTGTAC
>JAPKGY010000899.1 GCA_026647385.1 Phycisphaerae bacterium
ACGGGGCGCCCTTCTGGACCCAGGACGAAGCGTATCTCTATTTCCATTCCACTCGAACCGATATCGCGGGTACGACGGCCGGCACACTCCTTTATAATGGCGGCCAACCTCGTGGGTTCCGCCGAGGACGGGATGATGCCATGGATCAGCCTACAATCTGCCCCACCCTGTTGCGCGACATGCTGTCAGCCAGATCGTTTCCCAATGCGCTGAGCATACTGGCGGAAGCCACCGGGACCATCGCGGTACTCTTCGACATGGAGGGCCGGGTGTTGATCGGCCCGATGGCGGGCAATGCCTGGGGGCGCGAACTCCTCGCGACCGACACGGGACGCGAGCTGATCCTGGAGGCGCACCGATCGGCGCTCGATGCGGGGGGGCGGAAGGACCTCAGCCCCGCGGCCGGCACGATGGCGGAGGCGCTCGATCATTTCGCCGTGCCTTTGACGGTTAGCGGGCAACAGGCGGGGACCATGACGCTCGGCGACCGTCCGCGGCGACCGCTGCCCGAGGCGGCGGTCACGCGGATCGCCCGGGCGCTGAACATGGAGCCCGGGCTGCTGCTGGCGGCGGCTGTACAGCTCGAGCCCTGGACACCGACGGAGGCGGCCGCCGCCAAGGATCTGGCGGCCCTTCTCAATCGCCTGTTTGGCGAGCTCTGCGCCCAGGAGCGCAGTTTGCAGCTTCGCATCGAGGAGCTGAGCGTCGTCTACAGCATTACCGGCCTGATGGCGGGCACGATGGACCTCCAGGAGATCCTGAACCAGATCGCGCGGCTGGTCACCGAGGTCATGAAGGTCAAGGCGTGTAGCGTCCGGCTGCTCGACGAGATCGCCGGGACTCTGGTCATCAAGGCGGTCTGCAACCTGTCCGACGCCTATCTGAGCAAGGGACCGGTGACGGTGGATCGCAGCCCGATCGACGCGGCCGCGTTGGCCGGGCAGATCGTGTACATACCCGACCTGCCTGCCGACCCCCGAACGCTGTATCCGCAGGAAGCCCGCGAGGAAGGGATCGTCAGCGGTTTGGTGTGCGGAATGATCTACCGCGGCAAGCCGGTCGGCGCGATCCGCGTTTACACGGGCGAGCCGCACGCGTTCACGCCGTTCGAGGAATCGCTGCTCCAGGCGGTCTCGTCGCAGGCGGCCGCCGCGGTCGCCAACTCGCAACTCTTCGCCCAGAAGCTGGCTTCCGAACGGTACACGCGACAGCTCGAATACGCGGGCACGGTGCAGCGGCGAATGATCCCGTCGACGCCGCCGAGTACCGACCGCATCGAGATCGGCGCGGTGTACCGCCCGACCTTCGAGGTCGGCGGCGATTTCTATGATTTCATCTCGCTGCCGAAGCGCAACCTGGGCATCGCGATCGCGGACGTGTCCGGCAAGGGCGTGCCCGCATCGCTGCAGATGGCCTCGCTTCGGGCGGCCTTGCGGGTCAACGCGTATCACACGTACGACATCGACCGGATCATCGGATTGGTGAACAAGCATCTGTGCCGCGATGCCGGACAGGGCGAGTTCGCGACTCTGTTTTACGGCGTGATTTCGCCCGCGCTGCGGCTCACGTACTGCAACGCGGGGCACAATCCGCCCATGCTCCTGCGCGACGGGCAGATCCAGTACCTGGAGACCGGCGGCATGGTGCTCGGCGTGGACGCCGGCGCGACCTTCGAACGCGGGCTGATCGATCTGAAGGCCGGAGACGTCCTTCTGCTCTACACCGACGGGGCAGCCGACGCGATGAATTTCAACGAAGAGCAGTTCGGCCAGACGCGCCTGGCCGAGTCGCTGCGCCAGAACGCCGACCAGTCCGCCCAGCGAATCGCCCAGAACATCCTGTGGGACATCCGCCGATTCCGCGGCCTGGCCGACCGGATCGACGACCTGACCATGGTGGTCGTCAAGGTTCACGGGGCGTAAGCTCGCGAACACTCATACGACCGTCGAGGCGAACGCGGACTTTCTTGTCACTCTGTCGCTATGCCCCGATCGAACGGCAGCGCCGTTCCCTTCGGCAGCGAGCGGAACACCTTCGAGAGCTTGCCCCGGCCACGT
>JAPKGY010000009.1 GCA_026647385.1 Phycisphaerae bacterium
AGAGCCGCGGGTCGCCACGGCGACTCGCCCGCGGCGAGCTTCAGCGCTCGTCGCGATCGAAACAATCATCTCGAACTCGCCGCCGCCCTTCCACGTCCCAGCCAACACAGCCCCGCGGCTGACAGGACCATCACCATCGGCATCGTCGGCACGCGATAACGCACGCTGCCCACGAAAACCATGTGCAAGATCGTGAACACAAACACCGGCAGCAGCAGCGTCAGGCACGCCCCGAGCTTTTGCCGTCGCGCCCACAGGCCAACCACCGCCGAAGTCAACAGGAGGATCATCCAACCGGCGGATATCCAGGCCACCGGGCCGCGACGATACGCTTCAACGTTCGGCGCCAGGCTCCAGGTGCGAACCAGCTTATGCCACGCGAGCGCCGCCACGCGGCCCGGGTCGTTCCGGATCGCCGACCACGCCCGATCGCTGAAGTATCGATCCCACTCGACCTCGGACAGGCCCCACACTTGCGGCATGGTCTTGGTATGGGCCAGGTCGCTCCCGCCGGTCGCACCCGGATGCACTCCATCGTACAGCGAGATGCCCCCCCGCGTCGTCAGCCAGCGCCACTGCCCGATGACCCGGTGGTTTCTGGCTGCCCAGGGCATGAGCCCGATCAGAACGACGAGAACGATCAGGACCGCTGCTTGCAGACGCATGGACGGGCCGCCGCGCCCGACCGCGATCCAGACCACACTGACCACGATCAGAACGCCCGCCGCCGGCCGAAGCATCACGCTCAACAGGAGAAGGATGCCCGCGCCCAACGCGTAAAGAACCCAGTCGGCGGAGACTCTCGCCACCGGGCGAGCGCCGCAGGCACTCGCCCGCTCCGACAGAGCGATGACCAACAGCCACGCGGCGGTAACGGCCACGGCAAAGAGCGCCTCGGTTAACAGCAATCCGGCAAAAAAGATCAGAAACGGATCGAATGCCGCCGCCAGACCCGCCAGGACCGGCAGGACCGGACTGGCCGCCTCACTACCCGCGGTCCATACGTCCCACCGCCTGGCCATCAGGTACGCGGCCGGTGCGACCGCGGCTGCCAAGAGTGCCTGCACCAGTCGCGCCCACCAGAGCGGCCGATCGGAACCGGCGAAGATCGCCAGAAACGCCGGGTAGGCCGGCATGTAGGTCGCCCGGTAGCCGAACTCGTCCCGCAAGCCCTCGCCCGCCGCCAGCGATCGAGCCGACAGCCAGTAGGCGTCCTCATCGGGATAAGTCAGAGCCTCCGAGCCGGCGGGGTCACTGTAGCGATGAACGACCCATCCGACGCGCAAAATGGCCGCCAGCACGAACAGGATCAACACCCATCGCACGCCGCGAGTCGCAGCCGGTTTGTCCATTCGCAGGTCCAATCTCGACACCTTGCGGAACAGGCTTCAAGGATAGTCTACCCGGAATCCGCGATCGGCAGGAAACGGCGCGCCGCCGCCCGTTCGTTCGTGGGGAGTCACGTGAAATCCGGCACTCGGTGCGCGGTCCGCATCAACGGTCCGGCCATCGCCTCGGATCCGTCGGTCGCGCGGTCAGCTTGAGGATGTTCTTCGTGGCCCGGGTGAGTCGGACGCGATCGTCGATCCGCAACGGGACGACCCAGATCGGCCCCAGTTGATCGAAGAGCAGCACCACGTGTTGACGTCGGGCGGCATCGATCTTCTCGTCGATCAGGAAGTCGGAGATCTTCTTCATATCGGACATGCCCAGGGGCAGGAACCGATCCCCCGGCCGGCGCGATCGAGCGATCAACGGCGGACGCACCGCGTCGGCGTCGAGCCATTCCTCGAAGCGGAACGTTCCGCGCTCCCCCGATCGGCCCAGATGCGCGACAATGGTCGCGGGGTCGGCCGGCAACCGCTCGGCGGCGATCTCCAACCCGAACGCAGCCAGCCGCGTCACGCCTTCGGTCGCGACGCGCATTTCGGACACGTGCATCGCCACCGGCGGCGACGACTCGGCCCGCTCGAAGACCAGTCGGCCATAACGCCGACTGATCCGCAGACCCGCGGGCAGATGAACCGTCTTGCTGCCTTCCGTGCCGGACGCCAGGTCGGCCACCGCGTTCAAATGCGCGTAACTCAGCTCCCCTTCGGGCAGGCCCATCCGCAGAATCGCACGACGGATCAACTCCGTCTGGATCACGCGCGGCTTGCGCACCAGCGACGGGCAGTGCAACACAAGCTGGCGATCGTCGCACTCGACGACAACCGCTTCCAGCATCCGTTCGCTCGTCTCGGTCAGATACGCCTGCATGCCCCGGGCCTGGTCCGCCAGTCTCAGGAGCGCCTCCTCGACCTGCGGGTTGAACCGTTCGCGGAGCAGCGGCAACAACTCGTGGCGAATGCGGTTCCGCGTGTAGGCCGGGTCGGCGTTCGAGGCATCGTGACGACAGGCGAAACCATTCTCGTCGAGATACGCGATGATCTCCGCCCGCCGGAAGCCGAGCAAGGGACGAACCAGACGAACGTCGCTCCCGGGTCTCAACGGGCGGATCGGGCGAATGCCGACCAGCCCGCGCAAACCCGTCCCGCGAAAGATGCGGTGCAACACCGTCTCGGCGTTGTCATCGGCATGATGGCCCAGGGCGACCGTACGGATGCCTGTCCTTAGACACACGCGTTCAAAGGCCTCCAGGCGGGAATGACGGCCGACCTCTTCGACCGATCCGCCCTCGTCCTCGGCCCTGCGGGCAACGTCGATCGATTCGACGGTGCAAGGCACGTTCAGATCGCGGCAGAGCGCCTCCACAAAGCTCGCGTCATCCTCGGCTTCGGCCCCGCGAAGTTGATGATTGACGTGAACGACGTGCAGCCGGAGCTTCCAGTCATCGCGCCGCGCCAGGCCGACGAAGAGGCGCAGCAAACCCACCGAATCCGCCCCGCCGGAGACGCCCAGCAGCACCCCCTCCCCAGGCGACGCCAAATGCTGCTCGACCAGGACCTGCTCAAGCCGGCTCTCGAGGTCCACTCTCGGCATGACACCCTATCCTACGGACCCGCCGGACGCGGGACAACCTGGGCGATTGGAGAAAACCGCGCCCAGGCTCCACAGGGGATCGGCAGGAGACTCACCGCCGCTTCCCGCAACGCGGATCGGTGGCACGGTTGACGCGGTTGGGCATACGCCGCGGATCAGTCCACCCATCGCCGTACCGGGTCGGGCAGAAAAGATGCCAAGGTCGGATAGGCCTCGATGATCCGCGCGATATCCGCAAGGTCCTTCTGCCTCATGCTCTTGCGCCTCGTTTCATCCTGGTAGGCCCAAGGCTTGCCTTGAAGGACGACGATGAGTAATACCTCCAGCCGAATTGTACCACCGGACGGGAAGAGATGTCAGTTTGGTGCCCGCCCTACTGATCCCACGCGGCCAGAAGCCGGCACAGCCCATCCTGCAGGGCGTGGGCGCTGCTCGGGCCGTCCTTGACCCGGTAGGTGTCGTTGCACAGAACGCTGAAGGCGTAACGACGCGAGCCGGGACCGACAACGTACCCGCTCAACGCACTGACATTGTTGATGTGCCCGGTCTTGGCAAAGACCTTGCCGTTCAGATCCCTCATTCGCCGCTTCAGCGATCCTTCGGACCCACCCGCCTCCGCCAGACTGTTCCACCAGACCTCGCGCTGCGGGTGCGCGTCCATGTGCTTCAGAACCGCGGCATACACGACGGCCGCCGCGCGATTGTCGCGGCTCAGGCCCGAACCGTCATCGACCACGTAAAGCTCAGGGCCCAGTCCGAGCGAACCGAGGAACTTCGCCACCGTCGCCCTGCCGGTCTCGAGCGAACCTTGCCGGACGATCTTGCCCTCCTGCGAGTACGCCCCGACCGTCCGGAGCAACCCCTCCGCCGCCATGTTGAGGCTGTGGTAGTTCGCCCGCTCGAGCACGTCCGGCAACGACTGCTCGTGGATCGCCACGATCTGCAGGTTCGACGGCACCATCCCGTCGACCTCGCGCACGCGCTGGCGGCGCGTCCGGCCGACGACCTCGATGCCCTCCGCCGCAAAGACCGCGCGGGCGGCGCTCGCAAAGAACATCCCGGGATCGACGATCGGCAGCGAAAAGGGGCTGTCGAACGAGGCGGATCGCGAAACGGTCCCGGAGACCGTGACCGTGATCGGATCCTCGCCGCCGCGACCGATGAGCGGCTCGCCCTTGCCGCCGGTCACCGCCTTGTTGACCAGCGTGCAGTAGGTCGTATTCGGTATCAGGGTCACGACGGCCGGCGATCCGTTGGCCGGGCCCCGCTGAACCACGACGTCCACACAGTTGTTGTTGAAGTTGAGCCCGCCGATCGGGGCCGTGTACCACGACTGGAGGTTGAACATCCCCGGCCATTTCGGGTGTACGTGCTGTTGATCGAAGATGAAATCGTCGAAGATCAGGTCGCCCTCGATGCGCTTGACCCCCGCGGCCTTCAACCGCTCGGCCCATTCGTGGAACACGCGGGTGATGGCTTTCCCGTCCCGCCTGGCGATTCTCGGGTCGCCGAACACGGGATCGCCGGCGCCGATGATCGCCAGGTCCCGGCCGAGGCGGCACAGCAGGGTTCGGTACCTGAAGTCCGCGGGCAGCATGCACGCGGCCGCCGCCGTCGTGACCAGCTTCTGATTGCTGGCAGGGGCCAAGGCCGCGCGCGAGTTGCACTCGTATACCAGCCCGCCGCGCGGCCCCAGCAACTCGACCCGCACACCGACCTTCAGTCGGGCCGCCCCGGGCTCGCGAACCAGTCGATCGATGCGATCCGCCAGGGCGGACCGGGGGTAAGCGCCCCCCGTACCTTCCCCATTTTGCGACGCAGGCGTTCGTGCGGCGGTCGCCTCCGAGCCCGGGCGGGACGCGGGGTCCCGGGGGACGGGAAGGGCCTGCGGTAATCCCGTCTTGCCGGATCCCTTCTCCGCAACGAGCGCCCGATCCGCTTCGATCACCGGCCTGAGGGCTCGACCACTCGCGCCCGTCGCGGGGATACCACTCGTGAGAACCGTCGCCAGGACCGCTGTTATCAGACCCGCGAGAAACCCGGGAGACGTGCTCGCGCTCCGTCGCATGGAGATCCCCTCTGCCGAAAAAATCGGCCGCAATCCGTTGCTCGAGGTTTGACCCCTTCCCTACGCGCCGATACACTAATTTACAGGACGGAGGCCATTTCGCAACAAGGATTTCCCCGATGATCACTTCGAGTCAACGCGGCTCCCGAGTGATATACGTCGCGGGATCGGCGCGCGAGTTTCCAACCGAGGTCCAGGAGTGGCTCGCTCGCCCGGAGAACCGAGCCGCCGCCCTTCCGAGCGTTTATGACGCCCTCGCGGAATTGACCCGGCGACCGCGCCCGGTGGCCGTCCTGGTCAGCATCGAGGCGGTCGATTGGGAGGAGATGGAGTTCTTTGATCTGGCGGCGCGGCTGAGCCGGGACACCTCGATTTACGTGGCCGGCCACGATCATCACCGGGCAAAACTCGACGCCGCCCTGCAGCACGGCGCCAGACGCTTCAACGCAGCCGACCTGGCCCACGACCTCGCCCGACCCGCGCCCAACCTGGGACGGACGACCGCGCGCGACCTGCTGGCCGGGACGCTCCGATCGTTCCCGCAAGCCGCCGGCCGGAATCTGCACGTCACTCTGGTTCCGACCGAGTCCGCGCCGGCCGAGCCGCCTGATCCGGTCACCGTGCAACCGACGCCGGCCGTCGAGGACGACAGCCCGCAACAGCCCCCGGTCCGGCTGGCGACCCCTATCGACATCGACGACGATTCGCTGAAACCGCCGGAGGAGCCCAACCGAGCCATCCCCTTCCCCTGGGCGCCGGCCCCGAATCGCCCAAAACGCACGCCGCCGTCGGCACAAGCATCCACCGAACCGCCTCCCGGCCCACGCACACCGCCGGGCGAGACGCCGCAGCCGCCTGAGCCGCCTGGCCGGCCAACCGCGCCCGAACTGACGCCCGAGGAACTCGCCGCCCTCATGGGTCGGCCTGCAAATCCGCCCCCGCCGGCAAAGGAGCAGGCATCATGAGACTTCCGCGCGTCGATTGGCCGATCCTCGCCCGCGACCAGTTGCTGGTGGTCTGCGATCCGGGCGACGTGGCCGGCTACCTCCGGCGGCGCTACACCCACTTCAACGTGTCCGTCACCCCCACCTATCTGGCGGGAATCGCCGCGCTGGCCGGTTCGCCCGCCCGTGGACTCGTCGTCGGCGTCGACCCCAACGCACGCAAGCTGGAAAACGCGGTGGCGGGACTACGCAAGGCCGCTGGCGACAAAACGCGAATCGTGCTCTGCTGTCGACCCAGCGGCGAACCGGCGGCCCGACGCGTCCTCAGCGCGGGCGCGAACGACTACCTCATCTATCCTCCACGCGGCGACGAACTCGACAAGGCTCTCGGATTGACCGTTCAACGAACGGGGGGCGAGCCGATCCCGACGCTCGTGCCGGACGAAACCGCTCCGACTTGGGAGGAGATCGCCGGACTCGCCAACGTGCTGGCCGGCCTGGGTGACGGGCGACAACCCCTGCTCGATCGCCTCTGCCGCTGGGTGGCTGACGCGATGCGAGCCGCCGACGTCCAGATCGTTACCCCCGACGAAACCGCCGTCGTCGGCGACCAGGCCATGGAAGCCACCCTCGTCGAAGCCATCACCGCGGGCGGACGGCATCTCGGCGAAATCCTCGTCGGGCCGCGGCACAAACAGCCCTATACGCTGGCCGAGGCCGAGAAACTCCGTCATTACGGCCGGATGATCGCCCATCTGCTCGACGCCGCCGAACAACAGCAGCGATGGCAGTCGCTGGCCATGATGGATGAAGCCTCCCAACTCCCCAACCGGCGGTACCTCATGCACGCGCTCGAACATCTGCTCCAGCGCGCGGCTCAGCAGCGATTCCGCGTCACCGTCCTGGTGCTCGACCTCGACGGTTTCAAGCACTTCAACGACACCTATGGCCATGCCGCGGGCGACCAGATCCTCTACGAGGCCGGCCAGCTCTTCCGCAAGCATTGCCGGCAGCACGATATCGTGGCCCGCTACGGCGGCGACGAGTTCGTCCTGGTCTTCTGGGACGCCGACGAACCGCGCATCGCCGGCTCGACCCATCCGACCGACGTCCTGCAAATCCTCCGCCGCATCAAGAAGGACCTGCACGAGCACACCTTCCCGAAACTCGGCCCGGAAGCCACCGGCTGCATCACCCTGAGCGGCGGCCTCGCGTCTTTCCCCTGGGACGCCCACGACGCCCAAGGCCTGATCGACAAGGCCGACGCCGCCCTCCTGCAAGCCAAGCAGGCCGGCAAAAACCGCATCTACCTCGTGGGGACCGAACGGTCCGATGACGACATGAGCGATGAATAGAAGGACAATCGTGTGAAACTGTGGACGGCGGATATCGGTAAGTTCTGGCTGCGAGCGATACCAGCTCTTGCGCTCCTTTTCCTGGTTGGCGCCCTTTGTCACACCTCCATAAACCCGCCCAGATGGTACCCTGAAGACTGGTTGATCCTCGTTCCGATGGGCGTATGCGCATGGGTCAGCATTCGCGAACAAGGCAGAATCGACTTGGCAACACGCGGCGTTTTGGGTCTGCTTCAGGCGTTTATCCTGCTTGCCGTTTATGAAAACGAGTGGCGCGATACGGCCCTTCGCAGTTCAATGTCAGGCCTGTTCATCTTCCTGGGGCTGATATCGACAATGTACGCTTCAGCTTTCGGCCTGGTCACTCATCAAGCAGCACATCGAAACCCGGCCACCCCGGACCTCTCTCGCTGCCAGAAATGCGGCTACCTACTGAAGGGCCTGGAGCAGCCGCGTTGCCCTGAATGCGGGGCGGCATTCGACCCCGCCTTGCTTCAAATCAATCGGCTGGATGATGGCTCGCGGGACAATCCGGAAAGCGTTTGTCCCGGAGCCAAGGCGCGAGTCGACCCGTCTTAATCAACCCATACAGAGGACTCAAACCGCGAAATCACGCCCTGTGCCGACCCTTCCCGCCCAACTCCCGGAGCAGCCCCAGACAGCGGGTGGCCGCCTGGTCCCAATCGAAGGCCGCGGCCCGGGCTGAACCGCGCCGGCGGAGGTCGGCCAGGAGTTCGGGCGAGTCAAGAGTCGAAGCCAGCGCATCCGCCCATGCCTCCGGCGAATCGTCGCAGAAGACAGCCGCATCACCAGCGGTCTCGACCACCGCCGGCGCCCGCGACGCCACGATCGGACAGCCAAGCTGCATGGCCTCGACCAGCGGAAGCCCGAAGCCCTCGAACCGGCTCGGGAAAACCAGCAGCCGAGCGCGGCGATAGAGTCCGATCACGCGATCCTGCTCCACGTTCCCGAGGAAATGCACGCGCCCGGAAACGCCCAGTCCATCCGCCAGCGCATGCAATCGTTCCCCCGACTGCGACAACATCCCCGTGAGCACCAGGTGCTCCGCCCGGCCTCGGCCGGCCAGAATCGCCATCGCCCGCAGCAGCGTCTCATGATTCTTGTGAGGCCAGTCGGCGGCTGGATAAAACACGAAAGGCAGATCCGGACAAATGGGGTCGGAAGCCATTTTCACAGCTTCCTTTGTGGAGCTTCCTTCTGGAGGTTTTAGAAAAGGGCTTCCGACCCCTTTTTTCTCGCCGGCGGCCCCGATCTCCTCGGGCAGAAATCCGCCGTTGGGGATCACGTGAAGACGGCGCGGGTCGGCGTGCAACCGTTCGCGGAGCGTCGCGGCTGAGAACTCCGACCCGGTAATGACCGCGTCAGCCATCGCGACCGACTCGGGAATCCGTTCGCGCCGCCACGCGAGTTGTTCGGGCGAAAAATTCTCCGGATGGAACTCGTGCTGCAAGTCGGGCACGTGGACCGCCACCGGGATCGGCAGCGGGCGCGGAAAGAAGAAAAACAGCGGAAAGAACACGACGTCGAGGACCGCATCGCGAAGGATCTGCAGCGACCACTCGCCATAGCCTTCGCCGTAATGCTCCTCAGGCCGGTCGACAGCGGTCTCGATCCCGGGATGATCCAGGACCGGCCGCCAATCCGGCTCGCTCGCCAGCTCCGGCCGAACAAAGACCACAAGCCGGTCGCGACCGAGCATCGGCGCCATCCGGACCATCAACCGGCGAACAAGCACCTCCTGACCGCCGACCTGGCCGGGCCTGAGCGACAGAATCTGGATGCCCATTCGCATGAGATGCTCCGGACAGCATCATAACCGGCTCATTCGGAAGGATGAAGGCCGGCCAATAGCCCATAGGTGTCCGGCGCTAGCCTGCGCGCGTTCATCGGCGGTCTCATCTCTCCCGGAGCCCGCCAAGATGATCCGGAAGAACACGCCGGCGTGCATGATCGAGATCGTGGATCGCCTTGCGATGGTCGGGCGCGACAGAAAGGCAGGTAGCGAGAAGATCGGCCGCCTCCTGCCAGCGACCGGTCAGCATCGCGATCTCCGCCAGGTGGAACGTCGCTCGGCGAAGGTGAACGGGCTCCTCGGCGTGCATGGCCTGCAGATCCCGCAACACCCGCTCGGCCGCAGACAGTCGGCCGGTGCGCTTCAGTACGACCGCCAACGGCCACGCCTCGTCCGGCTTCGTCGCGACATCCAGCCCAGCGACCGCACGCTCGGCCGCATCCCCCAACGCCCGCCCAAAAGTTGCCAGCTCCCCCTGAGAAAAAGGGGGCAGGATGATTGTTCGCGGGTCACCGCCCGGAGCAATCCTGGAAAAGGCTTCTGACCCCTTTTTGTCCGATGCCTTGTGCTCCGCGGTCTCCACCAGATCGTGGAGATGTCTGTCGATGTAGACTTCGAGATCGAACCGGGATAGGGCCGCTTCCCGCGCCCGGTCCGCCCGTTCGCGCCACGCGGAGTAATCCTCCATCGCTTCGAGAATGTGGGCTGCGAGTTGCTCCACGTCGCCGGGCGGCAGGAGCGGTCCCCATCGGCCGTCGGCCAGGATATCGCGCTGGCCGCCGGTGTTTGTGGCGATGATCGGCAGACCGGCCAGCATCGCCTCCACCATCACCCGGGGCAGCCCCTCCGGAAGGTGCGACGTGTGGACGAACAGATGCCCCCCGGCGTAAAACTCGCGAACCTGCCCGGGCGGAAGCTCTCCGAGAAACTCGACCCGGAACCGTTCGCTCGCAAGATCGTCAGCCAACCGGTGCAATTCAGCCACATAGGCCTCCGCCCCCCCACCGACGATCCTGACGACCACGGGGAACAGGCAGCGCGGATCACCCGCCACGGCGCCGGCCGCCCTGATCAGATCCGCCTGCCCGCGCGACCCGGTGAGCTGACCGACGTGAACGATCATGAACGGCGGAGGAGGAGGCGCCAGGCGTGCATCCCTCAACGATGTGACATCAATCCCCGCCAGTCGCAGCCGCGCATTCGCACCGGCCACGCCCGCCTTCGCATAGGCCGCCGCCAGCGGAGTCGACACGAACGAGATCGGCGTATGCTCGACCGCCGGCCGATGCCCCGACAGGCAACACAATCCACGAACGCCCGCGATCATCGTGACGCCGAGCCGATCCGCCACACCCGCGACCTGGCACAGCGCGTCGCGCGACCACGCGTCCAGCAGCCAGCGATCTTCCAGGCAAAGGTATACAGCCAATCCCGAAGCCAGCACGGAGGCGACCAGCGACTGCGATGCGAACTCCATACCCCAGATCGCCACCACGTCCGGTTGAAACGAGCTAACCCGATCGGCCAGCAGGCGTCGGTCGGCCGCCTCGGCCGCCAGCATCCCGACCAGGTCCTCCGGCGGATAAGGCGGCCCCCAGGCCAACTGCAGCGCGCGGATCACGTCGGCGGACCGCCCCCCATCGTGACCCGCGCCATACCGCCCGGTCACCACGCAAACCTCCTGCCCGCGCCGGCGGAGCCCCTCCACCACCTCCCGGCAGCGCAGCTCGTACCCGCCGATGTGGTGCGGGGGATAGAAATTGCTCAGAACCAGGATGCGCATGAGGTCGCTCTCGGGCCCGAAAGGGCGATTTCCAGTTTATCGGCAGAATTCGCGCACCGCGAACACGACGCGGGGCAAAGTTCGCTGAACGCTCTCGCGGCATCAACCGATAGTATTGATCGAAGGATCGGAACCTCGCTTCGCGAGAAAACCATGACCCCCAACCCCCGAACGCCGCTCGTCAGCATCGTGATCGCCACCTACAACCGGTGCGATCGCCTCCGGCGGTGCATCGCCGGCGTCCGCCGCAACGTCCGGACCGACTCGGAAATCATCGTCGTCGGCGGGGCCTCGAACGATGGAACCGCCGAGTGGGCAGCCGCCCAGCCGGACATCCGCTTCATCCGCGAAGCCCGGCGCGAGGGTGCCTGCAAGGCCTACAACAAGGGCTTCCGCGCCGCCGTCGGCCGCTATGTCATGTGGCTCAACGACGACTCCTGCCCCCTGCCCGGGGCGATCGAGGCCGCCGTCCGACTCATCGAACACCCGGACATGAGCGACGTGGGCATGGTCGCCTTCTACCACAACTTCGACCGCCCGCTCAATCGCCTCGATTCCGTCGACCACGAAGGCGAGACCTACAGCGTCTACAACGTCCGAGGCTATCCCTACGCCAACTTCGGCCTGCTCCGGCGAAGCCTGCTCGAGGAACTCGGTTACCTCGACGAACGATACTACTTCTGCGCGTGGGATCCGGATCTGTCGCTCAAGGTGCAGATCGAGGCGGGCCTCAAGGTCGTCGGCTGCCGCGAGGCAAAGGTTTATCACGAGGAACTGATCGACGAGCGAAAGAGCGAGGACCTCAACATCTGGGACGTCGACAACGCCAAGCTCTTCGCCAAGTGGAACCTGCCGGAAAAAAACAGCTATCCCGACCCCGCGCCGGCCTACCAGCGGATGCTCGGCGAACGCGGAATCCTCTGACTTGATCTCACGTGGGACCCGAGACTCTTCACCATCGTGTCGCCCCGACTATGGCAACAGGCTGCACGCCCTCAAGGTGCATGAAGACCCGCGCCCCATGAACTCGCCACCCAGCTCCTTGCATTGCTTGAGCGGCAGGTCCAGGCACTGGAACTCATAGCCATAGCAGCATGCCCCCGTCTCACACTCATCGGGGACGCGGTTCAAATCCCCGTCGGAGCTTGTTTCGGCGGCGATGTCGCAGGAGTCGGGCAAACCGTTGGCGTTACAGTCGGCACAATCGGGATCCGCCGACGAACAGTTGATCAAATCCTCGCGGTCGTCGATGAGGTTTTCGTTGCAGTCGCGGCAGGCGGGGTCGGCCGGCACGTTCGAACCGCTGTAGCAGCGATCGAAGAGACCCATGTCCACGCCGTCGACGTCGTGATCGCCGTCCAGCAACGTCTGGGCACAGGCCGGGTCGGTCTGCGGATAGCCCTGCCCCGTGAAACACGCCTGCAGGATCGCGAAGTCGTCCAGGTCCACGTCCCCGTCCTGGTCGAAATCCGCCCGGATCGCCGGAATCGGACATCCGGTCTGTCCGACCGTTACACCCGGAATCGTGTTCGGACAGGCATCGCACGCGTCGCCGACGCCGTCTTCGTCGAGATCGTACTGATCGGAGTTGTACGCACTCGGGCAGTTGTCCTCATCCGCGCAGTAGTAGTCATAGTCCTCGTCGTTCTTCGGATCGTACGGACAATGGTCGCAGGCGTCGCCCCATTCGTCCCCGTCGGCATTTTCCTGCCCGGGGTTCGACGTGCCGCTGCAATTATCGCAGACGTCGCCCACCCCGTCCTCGTCGTAGTCGCCCTGCTCGGCGTTGGGACTCGACGGGCAGTTGTCGCGCGAATCAGGCACCCCGTCCTTATCGCGATCACTCGGCCTGGGCGGCCCGCCCTCTTTGCAATCCGCCACACCATTGGCGTTCGCATCGGCGTCCGGCTTGCCGCATCCGCACGCACCGGGCTCCGTCTTACTCGGATCGGCCGGGCAGTCGTCGACGCAATCAGGCACCCCGTCGCCGTCCCCGTCATCCTCGGGCTCACCGCATCCGCACGCACCCGCCTCCGACTTGTCCGGGTCCTGCGGGCAGCCGTCGACGCAATCCGCCGAGCCGTCACTGTCGCTGTCGGTATCGGGAACGCCGCACCCGCACGCCCCCGGCTCCGTCTTTCCCGGATCGTCCGGGCAGTGGTCAATCGGCTCGCCCGGTCCGCGCAAAATGTACTGCAGCAGATCGGACTCCTCGAAATCCTCGCCGACGCGCCAGACAACGTTCGGCGTCGGATCGCCGGTGCTATACTGCCCTTCCGCCCCCACGCGCGTGGCGCGGTCCGGGCCGATCGTCTCCATCGTCGCCCCAGCCGGCACCACGAACACGGTTTCCCGTACCTGAAGATCACCGACAAAAAAACGTACGATCACACCGGCCTCGATGCCGCTCAGGTTGATGACCTGAACACTGACCGTCTCACCCACCTCCGGCAGAGGTTCGCCGGCGGGCTCGCCGCCGTTGATGCCGGTCCCGGTCTCCCCGCCGCCGATGAAGAACCAGCCGCCGGGCAGAAACAGTTCCGGACAGCCAAACAACAACGGCCCGAGCAGAATCAGAGCAAGGATGAATCGTCTCATAGGAACCTCTTCCCGTAACTCGGCGGTTCCGAACCACCCGCCATCAAACCGGAGCTGCACATTCTATTATAACGCAAACCGATCGATTCGTGGATTAAAGTGCCGCGGGCTTCAGCCCATGGATTGTAGAAAAACGAACAATCGGGCCGCGCAGGCACCTGGCGACCACTCGACTTGGTCCCATAATCAGAACAGGCCGCGAATCCGCCCGTCCTCATCGATATCCATGTCGATGGCGGCCGGATGTCGGCCAAAGGCGGGCATGGTCTGGATCGTGCCGACCAACGGAATCAGGAACCCCGCTCCACCCGCCAGGCGGATATCCCGGACGGGCAAACGGAAGCCGGTCGGGCGCCCTTTCACGCCCGGATCGTGCGACAGGGAATACTGGGTCTTGGCCATGCAGATCGGCAACCTGTCGAAGCCGAGGCGAGTGAGCGACTCGACGGCGAAATTGGCGGGCGGGGCATAATCGACGCCATCGGCGCCGTAGACCTCGGTGGCGATCGTCTCGATCTTCTTCTTGATCGGCAAGGAGGCTTCGTACAGGAAACGGAAGGGTTTCCTGCCGGGCGCCTCGGTGGCGCCTACGACGGCCCGGGCCAGCTCCGCCGCCCCGGCGCCGCCTCGGGTATGCGCCTCGCTCACCACCACCTCGGACGCGCCGGCCGACCGGGCCGCCTCGGTCACCGCCGCGATTTCCTCCGGGGTATCCGTCGGGAACCGATTGATCGCCACGACACAGGGCAGATTGAATCGGCCGATGCCCGCCAGGTGGTGGGCCATGTTGCACACCCCGGCGCGAACCGCCTCGACGTTCGGCTCGTTGATCCGCGAGTCGATCGGACGACCCGGCGCGACCGAGAACCGCCCGCTGTGCGCCTTCAACGCCCGAACGGTCACCACCAGCACCGCCGCGTCCGGCTGACGCCCGGACGTCCGGCACTTGATGTGGCAGAACTTCTCGAAACCCATGTCCGCGCCGAAACCGGCCTCGGTCACGACGAACTCCGCGCACCGAAGCGCGATCTCGTCGGCGAGCACGCTGCTGTTGCCATGCGCGATATTCGCGAACGGGCCGGCGTGGACGATCGCGGGCACGTGCTCGATCGTCTGCAGCAGGTTGGGCATCAGCGCCTCCCGCAGCAGCACCGCCATCGCACCCGCCGCCCGAATCGCCTCGGCGAACACCGGAATGTCCTGGTTGGTATACCCGATGACGATCCGCCCCAGCCTTTGGCGCAGATCCTTGAGCGAGGTCGCCAGAGCCAGGACGGCCATCACCTCGCTGGCAGCCGTCAGATCGAATCCCGTCTCGCGCGGGAATCCGTGCCCCCCGAGCCCGATCACGATGTCCCGCAGCGCCCCGTCGTTCATGTCCACACAGCGGCGCCAGATGACCTTCATCGGGTCGAGTCTGCCGGGGTTTCCCTTGATCAGCAGCGTGTCGATCAGGGCGCTGAGCAGCGCATGGGCGCTTCCAACCGCGTGCATGTCGCCGGTGAGATGGAGATTGAGATCCTCCATCGGCACGATTTGCGAGTAGCCGCCGCCGGCCGCCCCGCCCTTGATGCCAAAAACGGGGCCCATCGAAGGCTGGCGAATGCAGCAGGCCGCCCGCTTGCCGATGTGAGCCAGCCCCTGGGCGAGCCCGATCGTGGTGACCGTCTTGCCCTCGCCGAGCGGCGTCGGCGTGATCCCGGTGACCACCACGTACTTGCCGATCTTCCCGTCGCCGAGCCGCGCGATCGCGTCCAGCCGGATCTTGGCCTTGTGCCGTCCGTAAGGCTCGACCTCCTCATCGCGCAGGCCAAGCCGATGCGCAACCTCCTGGATAGGCAGCAATTGGCAGGACTGGGCGATCTGAAGATCGGTGTTCATCAGGCTATCCGTCTCTTCCTGGCCAATCGGTCATTCACAAGACCCAAGCCGGGTGCCACGCTCGCCCGGCGCCCCCCCGTGTACTTGCGGAGCGTGTCTTTCAAGAGGAGTCAGAAGTCAGGAGACAGGAAGAGACAGGATAAAGAATGAAAAACCCGGACCCGTCAATCCTCCTGCCCGGTCTACCGTTCTACTGCTCCACGGCTCTCTCCTCTTGACAGCGCTTCACCGGCCCTCCGGCGACGAAGCCGTCGGCGCCGAGGGCGGCAGATCCGGTATTGGCGGCTCGGCGGGCATCCGGGCCCGCGGACCGCGGAACGCCACCCGTGCCACCCTCCAGAACTCCGAGGATCCTCCGGAGGCGGTCTGTTGGACCAAGGTCACCTCGATCGTCGCGGGCTGGCGGTCAGCCGGCTCGGTCGCCGTCGGGTCGTGGGCCGCGTCGTAGAGCACGATCGCGGCGGGCTTCGATTCCAGAACCGTCTTTTCCACGCGCATCCTGGCGATCGCCGCCTTCTGCTCGATCTCGAAACTCCTGACGTAGTGGCTGACGATCGGTGCCCAGTGGTTGATGACGTCGTAAATGCGCTTGTCGCGGAGTTGGGCAAGCCGCTCCCGCGCTTTCTGATCCATGCCCGCCGCCAGCCGCCTCTCGATCTCGTCGAATGCCCCGAGCGAGAAGGTCACCCGGAAGGCCTTCCGCTGGGCCGGGCGGTCCTTCGCCTGGGCCGCCTCGACGTCCTCGCGGATCGAACGGAGCAGCACGTAGACCACCTGCTCCGGCGTGGCCTGCTCGTCGAGCGTCAGACCGTATGCCTCGACAACCTTCACGTCCGTGGGAGGAATCTCCACCGGCTGACTGCAACCGGCAAACGTCAGCGGCACGACGACCAGCGCCGCCAGCCCGACCGCACGCCGCCCATCGACCATAAACCCATGTCCGCAAAGTGGTTTGCTCGTGTCCATGGCGGGCAAGTCTAGCACATTCGCCGCCTGATGCAACGCTTGCCCCACCAAGCCCCGGCCGGTAGACTCGGACCCACCATGGGCGAACACAGCGAAAACCTCTGGGCCCCCTGGCGGATGGAGTACATCCGGGAGCTGGCGGGCAAGGACGACGGTTGCTTCCTCTGCCGGTACGCCGGCGCGCCCGAACAGGACGCCCGGAACCGAGTCATCTGGCGAGGGCCGACCTGCCTGACAACCTTCAACCAGTTCCCGTACAACAACGGGCACCTGCTCATCGCCCCGCTCGCCCACAAGGCCAACCTCGAGGAACTCGACGACAACTGCCTGAGCGAGTTGATCCGCACCGTCCGCGACACCCAGCGCCTGCTCAAAGCCACGATCTCGCCCCACGGGTTCAACGTCGGCCTGAACTTCGGACGATGCGCCGGGGCAGGCCTGCCCGCACACCTCCACGTCCACGTCGTGCCCCGCTGGGACGGCGATACGAATTTCATGGCCGTCGTCGGCAACTCGCGGGTCATCTCCCAGTCCATCGAGGCCCTGCTCGCCCTGATGCGAACCGCCGCCAACGATCTGGGCCTGCCCCCGGTGCGGGGATGATCGCAAAAACACCAAGATCAGCGCGCCAATCAGAGCCCCGAGCGGAAGCGAGGGGTCCAGCTCGCCCAGCCGATCACCCAGCGTTAAAGCGCGCTCCTATCGGCCAATCAGAGCCCCGAGCGGAAGCGAGGGGTCCAGCTCGCCCA
>JAPKGY010000090.1 GCA_026647385.1 Phycisphaerae bacterium
GTTTTATCCTGCTTAAAATTAAAATTTTTATATTATAGTATTTGCATAGTATCTGTCAATGTATTAATGAAACGCTATACTAATCACTCATTTACCCCGCATACTAGGAATAACTGGAGGGGCGCATCCAGACTCAGCTCATAAGACTTCGCGGGGCCCGGTCATACGGGCCGGGCCCCGCCGGATTTCAGGAGAGGGAAAGGGCAGGTTCCTCACAAGGCGGGCAGGGGCTCGCCGGAACCCAGGAGTGGGAAAGAGCACGTTCGAAACATGACGGGCAGGGGCCTGTCGGAATCCTAGGAGTGGGAAAGAGCACGCTCGGAAAAAGGCGGGCAGGGGCCCGTCAGAATCCTAGGAGAGGGAAAGAGCACACTCACAACACGAAACGGGCCGGCTGCCCCCGGCCCGTTTCGTGTTTGAGTAAATGGCGTGCATCCCTCGCTCGCAGCCGGCCCGGCAGAGTTTTTCCCGGGTTCACGCCCATCGCGCCGATCCTTCCCGTTGGAAAGCCTGGCCGCCGCACGGAGCGGGTTCACGCTCGTATTGCTCGTTTGTCCGGCCCTCCGTGCGATCTTCGTCGGGGCTTTACCGGACGCTCGACCGCCGATCCATACCCCCGGAACCGTCCCGAAGGTCAAGCTAAAGATGTCACCATCCGGGGCGCGCTTTCGGGTTGACCCGGGTACGTGTACAGAGATAGTATTGCACATGGGGCGGTTGCCCCCGGTTCCTCAGGGGGGCGCCACACCGGACGGGCGGACGGACGCGATTTCAGCTCTTGTTTATCTCGGCCCGGTGGTACGGGAATACCCAGGGGGGAGGAGCGTCGGGTGACGCAGGGGGAAGGACGCGGTTCGGAGCGGGAAGGACGGAGCAAGCGGTGGGCGATCGTGGCGATTCCTGTCCGAGTCAGATCATCCTTTCCAGTGTCGATCCCACGTCGATTTGCCTGATTCAACGTCGCTGATCGAGGTTCGACTGAGCGGCGACAACAGGCAGGATTCATGAGCTTCTCGGGTACCGGTCTCCCAGAAGAGGTGTGAGAAGCCCGGAGGCGGTCTCCATTTCGCCGGGACAAAGGCCGGGTTGTGGCGCGAGGCTGGAGCGGTTCGAGACCCCAATCCTCGATCGTGGGGGTTGTTGAACATGAGACGACTGAGACTTTTTCCAGCCGTGATGGCGTTTCTCATCTCCGACGCCCGTGCGGCCCAATTGATCCCCGTTCCACTGCTCGACCCGGTGGCTCCCCACGCTTCCTCGGAGGTCTACGCCCTCTCGACCGACGGTCGATACGTGGCCGGCATGAGCCCGGGATTCGATGGGACCCGGTATCGCTATATTGCGGCGTTCTGGGACATGCATACGTCCGGCCACCCCGCGACCCCGAACCTCAACAACGGGGTGGCCTCCAAGTTCACCGGTTTCGAGCGTCGCAACGGGACCCTCTACAGCTCGGGGACGAATCTTCAAAGCAGCCAGAACACGAGTCTCGGCCGGGCGGGCACCGCCACGAGTTGGGACGTTCTCCGCGACGAGGCGAACGGGATCCGGGCGACGGTCGGCGCGTTTAACTCCACCGCCATGCCGATGGACGCCAGCGGCCAGTGGGTCGCCGGCGGCGGCACGTCGATGTATCCCTACGGGAGCACCGCCTATTTGTGGAAGCGTAGCGTGTACGCGCCGAACAACATGCCCATGTACCGAGTCCTCGGCACGAACGGTCAGGCCTTCTTCAACTCCGTATCCGCGCCCGGCCGGGCGGTCGGCTTTGATACCGTCATCCTGAGCAACGGCCACCAGAAGGTGCCTTCCTACTTCAATCCCGGCTCCAGCAACCAGGGGGTGATGAGCTACGTCCCGAAGCTTTTGGCTCCCTATGACGCGGAATACCTCAACGGCCAGACTTACGGCATCTCCGATGATGGAGCCTGGCTGTGCGGTGCCGGGTTGCCGACCGTCGATACGCCGACCGGGCGCCGGACGGCTCCTCTCAGCACCGCCTTCCGGTGGTCCTACGGCGCCCTCGCCAGCGAACTGCTCGCGCCGGTCGAGGGCATGAGCGCCGTCTTCGACGGCCGTTCCGCCGCTGTCGCCAACGACATTGCCCCCGATGGGTTCGCGGTCGGTTACGACTGGCCTGCCGCGACCCTCATCGAGCGGGCGGCGATCTGGTTCCCCGGTGAGACCAAAGCGAGGCTCCTGCTGCCGTACCTCCAGTTGTGCGGCGTCGACAGTGCGGGTTGGGACAGCCTCGAACAGGCATACAGCGCGACGCGCGTCGGCTCCAATTATGTGATCAGCGGCAACGGCACCTACCAGGGGCGGCTCCGAGGTTTCTACGTCGTCATCCCGACGACGATCGTGCCCGAGCCGGCCACCGTCGGCCTGCTCGCCCTGGGGGGTATGGCCTTGTTGCGTCGTCGGCGATAACATCCGCCGGCATGACGACCCACGCATCCAATCCCGCATTGCCCGAGGGGGTCATCTTCGACATGGACGGCGTCCTGCTCGACTCGGAGCCGTTCATCTGCAAAGCCGCCTGCATGATGTTCGCGGAACGCGGTCTGACCGTGCAGCCGGAGGATTTCCTGCCGTTCGTCGGCGCCGGGGAGAACCGCTACATCGGCGGCGTGGCGGAGAAGTACGGGTTCCCCGTCGATATCGACCAGGTCAAGAAACGCACCTACGACATCTACCTCGAAATCATCAAGGGGCGGTTGCATGCGCTGCCGGGCGTCCATGACTTCCTGGCTGCGTGCCGACAAAAGGGCAAGAAGCTCGCCCTCGCGACCAGTGCCGACCACCGCAAGGCTGAAGGCAACCTGCGCGAGATCAACCTGCCTGACTCCTCGTTCGACGCGATCGTTACCGGGGAGGACGTCGTCCACAAGAAGCCCCACCCGGAGATCTTCGCCACCGCCGCCCGGCGCCTCGGCCTGGACCCGCGCCACTGCCTGGTGGTGGAGGATGCGGTCAACGGCGTGGCCGCCGCCCGGGCCGCCGGCTCCCGATGCCTCGGACTGACCACCAGTTTCACGCGCGAGCAGCTCGCCGGCGCCGACTGGTTCGCCCCGACCCTGGCCGACGCCCCGCCCGACGTCCTGAGCTGGTAAAAAGAACCCCCCGCGCTCGATCCGTCCGCAACCTCAATCCGGATGCGCCTCGCCTTTCTTGTTTCTCCATTCTCCAGGCTCAACTTTTGACTCCCGCTGCCGTTTGCCGCTTCGGGGCTGGTCTCATTTCCCCCGGGTGCCGGGTGCCGCGCCCGCGTATTCGCGGGGGGTGAGGTTTCTTGCGGCCTCACGGGCTGTCTCACTTTCGCGCCGGGGCTATCCGCAACCCCGCCGGTCACGTCCGGTATAAGACGTGGGAATCGAGCGGGGAGTGTATGATGGACGCGATGGATTGCCTTTGGACGCATCTGCACGGGCTGGTCCCGCTGCAGGAACAATCTGCGTTGAAGGTATTGGCTGAATTACTGGATCTGGAAACGGTCGACCTGACCCGGACCGAGCCCGATTGGGCGCTGCTGGCGGCGCTGCCGCCGCGTCTGATTCGCCGATACCGCGTGATCCCTCTGGGGCGCACGCGCGACCACGTACGCGTCGCGACGGCGGACCCCTTCGACTTCGCCGCTTTCGACGCGCTGCGCGGGATTCTCGGCACGCCAATCGAGCCGGTGTTGGCCGCACCCGCGGGGATCCGCATGACCATCCGCAACTACTCGAGGTCGCCGCGCCGCTGAGTTACGGCGGACCGCTATCCGGCGGTGAAGAAGAAGTCGTCGGCCGTCTTGCGCAGAATCCGCACCTTGTCCGCCCGGCTGAGGAAGGGGCACCGGTCGCGGATCAACGTGAGCGCCGCCTGATAGGAACCTCGTACGATACCGAACGGACTGTCCGACTCCCACATGCAGCGCTCCGCCCCGAAGGCTTCGACGACCTGCCTGATCATCGGTTTGAGATCGTCGTACGGGGGCCTGGCCGCCCCGAGCGCGTAAAACGCTCCGACCTTGACCATCACGCCCGGATGTTTGCTCATCCGGCACAGCGCGTCGAGTTCCGCCTGCTCGATTCGCCCGTTGATGCCGACGCGGCACAGGTGATCGATGATGACCGGTGTCCGCGGGAATCGGCCGCACATGCGGTCGACCTCCGGCAGATCGCACGGATTGATCAGGCAACTCATGGCCAGGTTCAGGTCCGCGCCCGCACGGAACATGGCTTCGTATCCCGCCGGCCTGAGCCAATCCGCCGCCGTGCCGCCGGCCAGCGCGGGATAAATCCGGAAAGCCCGCACGCCGTCAGCCGCAAGTTGACGCATCTGCCCCGGCGGGTCCGCGCTCTTGGGATCGATGATGGCCGTCCCCGCGAATCGGCCCGGGTATTGGCGCATCACCTCCAGCATGTACCGGTTGTCGCAGTGGTAGTAGCTCATCTGGATCAGGTTGATCCGCCGAACGCCCACGGGTTCGCACACCGCGAACAGGTCCTCCGGCGTAAACCGCCGCGGGTTCATCTGTTCCCGCTTCCACCCCGGCGCGAGCGGGTACCGTTCGAGGTCATCCGTCCAAACGTGTACGTGCGCGTCGACGCAGTCACCCTCGAGTCGATCCTCCCGTTGTGAATCCGGTTGAGGCCTTCTTGAGGTCGCCGCGCACCCCACCAGGCTCGCCGTCCCCGCGATCGCGGTCTTGAGCACCGTTCGTCGTGTCATCGCAGACATGTCGTGGCCTCCACTCTTTACACCCGTGTCAACCCTCGCACCCTTCATACTCTTAAAACCCGCCTCACCCTTCTTGCTCTTCTCCCTTCCCTACCCTCTTGCCGCGTCTGCGTGTCTCCTTGTCTCGGCATCCCCGCGTCCTCCTATCCCCGCCTCCTCCCGTCGCCACTCGCGTCCAGGCCGAGTTCATGCACATCGATCTGCCGCTCCACACCCGCCGCGCAGATAGTACCGATCCTGCTGCCGGGTCACCTCGCACTCAAAGCCAAACGCTTCCGCCATGATCCGGGCCGTCAGGACCTGGCTCTGAGCGCCGGCCGCCAGCACCTGGCCCGCCTTGAGCACGATCACCTTTTCGACCCATGGCCTGATCTCCTCGATATGATGGGTGACCAGGATCAGGGTGGGGGAGTCCGGCCGTTGAGCCAGTTGCCCCAGGTCCTCCAGGAATGCCTCCCGGGCTGCGGGGTCGAGACCCGCGCACGGCTCGTCCAGCACCAGCAAGCCGGGCTCGTTCACCAGGGCCCGGGCGATCAGGATCCGCTGCTGCTCACCTTGGCTGAGCAGCCCGTAGTGCTGGTCGGCGAGCCCGCCGACGCCCATCTTGGCCAGTGCCCGCCGGGCCCGGTCGACCTCTGCCCCCGTAAACTCCCGGTACAACCCGATCGAGGCCTCGATCCCCGACAGGACGATCGCCAAGGCTGAATCCCGCCCCGACAGCCACCCCATCATCTGGCCTGCCAGCGCCGAGCTGGCGTACCCGATCCTCTTCCGCAATGCCGGGATGCTGCACTGCCCGAAATCCTGGCCGAGCACGTGGACCGCCCCCTCGCTCGCCCACTCGTACCCGGTCACGAGTTTGAGCAGCGTGGTCTTGCCCGACCCGTTCGCCCCGAGCAGCGCCCAGTGCTCCCCCGCCCGCACCGTCCACGTCACCCGCGACAGGATCAGCCGCTCTCCCCGACGAAAGCCAACATTCTCCAATCGTATCGCGTCCATAGCACTCCCATTCCCGACCGGAGAGCCCAAGTGTAGTCCCGCCGCGCCGCCGAGCCAAGACCGAACTCAACAGGAGAACCGCATCCGTCCACACCTTCCCGTTCCGTCGCGCTATCCCGCCGCACCGTCCCGCCATGCCATCCAGCGATACCGCCACGTACGCCTGTTCAGCCGCGACCCGAGGGGGAGCGTTTCTCCTGTTCCTCCCTGAGCACGTTCTTCGGCGTCAACCCCGAACTCGCCCATTTGCCCCGACCCATCCAACCGGTAGAATGACAACCGATGCAGGACTACCGCATCCAGCTCGACACGTACAGCGGACCGATGGATCTGCTGCTCTACCTCATCCGGCGTGAGGAGATCGACATCTACGATATCCCCATCGCCCGCATCCTCGAGCAGTACCTCGAGTACGTCCGCCTGCTCGAGGAGCTCGACCCCGAGTACGTGGGCGACTTCCTGGTGATGGCTGCCACGCTGATGGAGATCAAGTCGCGCATGCTCCTGCCGCGCAATCTCCCGGAGGAGGGCGAAGGCGAGGACCTGCTCGATCCGCGGGCGGACCTGGTTCGCCAGTTGCTCGCGTACCGTTCGTTCCGCGAGGCGGCCGGCGAGCTCGGGCGGCGGGCCGAGCTGCGCACGATGCGGTTCAATCGCCCAAGAATCGACGCCCCCGGCGACGGCGAAGCCGTCGACCTCGACGACGTCCAGATCTGGGATCTGCTGCAAGCCTTCAACAAGCTCATGTCCTCGGTCGGCGTGAAACCGGCCGTCCACGAGGTCAAGTATGACGACACCCCGATCGCGCTGCACGCGCTGGACATCTCCGATCGGCTGCAACGCGAAGGGCCGTCGCTGCCGTTCTCGAGGATTTTTGAAGGCCGGACGCGGGCCCAGATGATCGGACTGTTCCTCGCGCTGCTCGAACTCATCCGCCAGAAGCGCGTCCGGTTCGAGCAGACCGAGCGGTTCGGGGAGATCCTCATCCACCTTCTCGACGCCACGCCGATCACCGCCACCGCGGAGGAGGAAGCCGAGGAATCCGATGGGGAGTCGGAGGAGGCTGAGGGGTTCCGCGAGGAGGACGCATCGTCCGAAGCCGCGGAGGAGGTGCTGATTCCGGAGGAGGAGGAAGAGGACGACGACGATTACGCTCGCAAGCTCAAGTCCATCGAGATCGGCGAGGTCGATCTCGGCCGTCGGTCGGGCTCCGACGAGCCCCCGTCGGACGCCGGACCCGCCGACGATCACCCAGATGGAGGTTGACCGGTGAATCCCGAGGTTCGTTTGAAGGACATGGGTATGTCGTTGCCCCGGCCGGCCAGCCCGGTGGGCTCCTACCTGCCCTGCGTGCAGGTGGGGGACTTGCTGTTCGTCAGCGGGCAGTTGCCGATGTGCGATGGCCGCCTGATCGCCCGGGGTAAAGTGGGTGCCGACCTGAGCATCGAGCAGGCCCAGGAGGCGGCGCGCCAGGCCATCCTCAACGCGCTCGCCCAGGTGGCCGGCATGATCGACAGCCTCGAACACGTCGTTCGCGTCGTTCGAGTCGGCGTGTTCGTCAACAGCGCCCCTCGATTCACCGATCAGGCCAAGGTCGCCAACGGGGCAAGCGATCTGCTCGTCGGGATCTTCGGCGACGCCGGCCGACATGCCCGCGCCGCCGTTGGAGTTAACGAATTGCCGCTGGACGCTGCCGTCGAAGTGGAACTCATCGTCCAGGTTCGCCGGTAACCCCCGCGGACCTCCATCCGTCGAGGGCTCGACCATCACCTCGTCCAAACATCGCGGCAGACGCCACCCCGCGGGCAGGCCCGTCGATCCCGGCCCCGTGCCGCTGCGTCTGGTGGCGCCCGCCGTCTGCCTCGGCCTGGCCTTTTTCCTGACCGTCCTGGCTGTACCTTTGAACCGGACCCTGCTCTGGCAGGCGGGGGAGATCATCCCCAGCCTCGGCCCTCAGCTCTGGCCCGAGCCCTGGCGTGCGGTTGGCAACGCCATCGCCTCGGATCCGGGCATCCGGGCGACGACGCTGGCTTTCCAGGCGCTTGCGGAGGGGCGGGCCGACGCCTTCGATGCCGATGCTTATCGCCAGATCGATCCCGCCAACGGCCTGTACGACTACCTCGAGCTCTATCCGTTGCTCCGGGCCGCCAGGCTCGATGACGAACGACTTCGCGGGCGGATCGCCGGGCTGGCGAACTCCCAACCCGCCCACCTCTATCTCAATCGTCGCTTCCGGATGGTGGAGGATCTGTTCATCGAGGCCGGCACCCCTCCGCGGATCGCCGCCCGGAACAGTCTGCAGCTTGCTTTCTATCTGCCTTTTGTGGCCAACATCCACGAGCAATATCAGCCGGTTCTCCGCGAGCTGGCGGTCGCGATGCTCGCATATGGGCGGAATCTCCGGGAGGCCGGCCAACTCGACGCCGCGTACCAGGCCCACGCCGCCGTGATCCGTCTGCTCACCGAGTTGGCCGGCGAATCCCGCGTTCCGAATACGATGCTCCTGGCGTCGGAGATTCTTCCCGAGGCGTTGCGTGAACTCGATCGGGACGTCGAGGCCCGCGTCGGCGCCAACCCCGAATCCGCCGCGATCGAGCAACAGGCAAGCCGGCTGGCCGATCTCCGCCGACGCTGGCACGAGGCGGCCGACGCGGGCCTCAACCTGCTGCCCTTCACACCGATGGCCTGCCACGTTCCTCTGGCTCGTGCCGAGCATCAGCGGGCGATGGGGGCCGTCACGTCCGCGGTGCTCGGTCTGGCTGCCTGGGCGGTGCTGCTCGGGCTGAGCATCGTGTCACTCCTGATGATGGCGCCGACTGGTCACTCGGCCCCATGAGCCTCGGCGCCAACGGCGACATCGCCCTGGGCTCCTTCGGGACCCTCTCCCTCGATCAAGTCT
>JAPKGY010000900.1 GCA_026647385.1 Phycisphaerae bacterium
GAGGAACTATGGAAGTACATCGAACCCAGCGAAGGCCCGAAACTGAGCCCATACACCGGGACGGAGCTGGGCCACGACCCCAAACCACAGCTCTACGACCTGGGCGACGATTGGGCCGAGCAGAAGAACCTGATATCCGCCAAGCCGGACAAAGCGGATCAACTCGCCAAAGAGTTGGACAACATTCGCCGGGCCGGCAGATCGCGGCCATAAACCTGTGCACGGACCGATGAACAGGTGCTAGGGGGTTGCGGACCTGACACGACTCACGAGTCAGCCAGGATCCGCCGAACCTCCGCAACGAACTCATTTGCACCTGCGATGAGTTCGTCGGCCTGCTCCCGGCTGCAAGTAAAGAACTCGCGGTAATCCGCTTTTTGTCGGAGGTCAAAGGCCTGGTTGAACACGCGCCCAAGACGCAGGGGCATTGGCCCATTCTTGACGAAGAGTGGCGATACCTGGGCGATCAGCGCGCCTTCTTGGGCACCGTCCGGGTTGAAGCGGGGCCGCCGCCTTCCTCGTGGAATTGCTTGTCGACGCGCTCCCACAGATCGGAGAGTTCCTTCACCTTGTCGGGCAGCTTCGCGGAGAGGTCCTGCGACTCGATGCGATCCCGCTTCAGGTCGTACAGCTCCCACTGGCCGTCGTTCTCGGCCTCAAACACCAGCTTCCAGTCGCCGACCCTGATGGCCGCGTTGCCCTCATGCTGCCAGTAGAGGTAATCGCGCGGTATCCCGACGTCGCCCGCAAGCAGCGGCGCGAGGCTTCTGCCCGGCATCGGCGGCGGTGTCTGATCGTTCCAGCGCCGCGGGGGCTCGACGCCGGCCAGTTCCAGAACAGTCGGCACGAAGTCGATCAGGTGCCCCGGCGCATGGCGCAACGCCCCTTCGTCCCGGATCTTCGCCGGCCAGTGCAGGATGCACGGCGTGGCGATTCCGCCCTCGTGAACCCAGACCTTGTGCCGGCGGAACGGAGCATTGGAAGCGCTCGCCCAGCCGGGGCCGAGACAGAGGAACGTCCTGGCTGAACCGGGATCGGCCGACCGATCGTGCCCGTCGCCGCGGACCATGACCGTGGCGTCGGCTCCGTTGTCCGACAGGAAAACGATCAGCGTGTTGTCCCACGCCCCCATCTTTCGGATCTGTTCGAGCACCCGCCCGATCTCGCGATCCATCCGATCCACCATCGCGGCGTGAATCGCCATCTTGGTCGCCTGGAAACGCTGCTGCTCGGCGTTCAGGTCTTTCCACGGGACCGCATGCACCACCTCGCCCGCACCGAGGATGTCAAACACTTCGGGCTTGTAATAGCGGGGAGTGAACTTCGGATCGAGCGCGGACAACTCGCAGTCGACAACGCCCATCTCCCGCAACCGCCGCCAGCGCCGTTCGCGGACGACATCCCATCCTTCGAGGTACCGGTCCCGATAGCGGGCGACATCCTCGGCCAATGCGTGCAATGGAAAATGCGGCGAGGTGAAGGCCAGGTAGAGAAAGAACGGTCGACCGGCGAACTTCTCCGCGTGCTCCGTCAGAAACTCCGTCGCATATCGGGCCATCTCCGACGTGGCGTAGTAACCGTCGCCGGGCTTGGCGGCCGGCAGAGGCCTATCGTCGAGGAAATGACTATCAGGCGTAAAGTACCGGTTGTGATCCTCGAGCCGATACGAGTGGTCGAAACCGCCCTCCGCCGACTTTCCGTCAAGATGCCACTTGCCCGAATGGTAGCTGCGATATCCAGCCGGCTTGAGCAGTTGGGGCAAGAGCGCGGCCCACGCGGGCCTCTTGCCCATCGGGTCGCGGTTGACCTGTTGCGCGTAGTACCCAGTCATCAGGCACGCCCGGCTGGGCCAGCAACGGGCGGTATTGTACATGTTGGTCATCCGCAGGCCGTTGCCGGCCAGCCGGTCGAGATTCGGCGTGGAGATCTCGCCCCCGTAGCAGCCAATATCGGAGAAGCCCAGATCGTCCGCCAGAATGAAAACGATATTCGGCGGCAAGGCCGAGCCGTCGGCGGGCGCGGACTCGGCGTTGCCCGTGGTTGCCGAGTGG
>JAPKGY010000901.1 GCA_026647385.1 Phycisphaerae bacterium
GGTGACCTTTATCGGCCACCCTCCGGTCACCATCCGCCCGCGGTCGTTTGGTTCAGCCTTACTGGAGTTGGCCCGACGCCGGTCGCGACAGGCGTTGCCTGTGCCGTTGGAGGCTTTCCTCGAGGAGCCGCTCGCTCACATGGAAGGTGGTTGTGCGGATGCGGGCGTAGGCGTCAACGAGCGTGATCAGACCACGCTCTGCTGCTCGTTCGAGAACGCCGATACTGCCGATGACAGGCAGATTCTTTCCGACAGCCACGCGGCGTCCGACCTTCTCATCCAGGAGAACAAAATCCGCGTGAAGTTCCTGAGTCAGGCTGATCGCCGCGCGTTCGCCGGGGTCAAGCTCGGCGAGAGGCTCGATGTGCAAAGGCTCGCGGATTTCGAGCCAACCAGGCGGATGAGCAATGAAATCTCGGACGGCCTGAGGCGTTCGTCGGTGAGACAACTCGCGGGCGACTTCGGTTGGGATCACTACGCCCTGGAACAGCGCCGGGAGAACTTCCGCGCAGTCGATATCGATCAGCAGATTGAGTGGTGAGCTGTCGGCGACGATGCGCATCAGGGCTTGTCCGTGCCCAGAACGCGGTCCAGCGTGATTCGGTCAGATTCCAGATCTTCCACGTTGTAGTTGATGTTGACGCCGCGCCGGCCAAGCCATTCCTGCGTTTCCCAGCGATTCTCGAAACCCAGGAGCGTCTGGACTTGATACGTGGTGAGCTTGCCCATGCGGTATCCCTCGATGGCCAGGGCCTCGAGTGCGGCTCGGCTCAATCCCTGCCCAAAAACCTCCTCCAGAGTGCGTTGGGTGTTCGCGTCGATTTCGAGGGTCACGCTCATTTGAGGTCCTCCAAGCTGCTTCATTCTAGTGCCGTTTTCGGTAAGCCAGTTTCGCCCGGCCCTTGTGGTGCAGGCATCTCTCCACAGGTGGGTTGCCGTGGCGACTCACCTGCGGAGAGATGCCCGCGCCACAGCGAAACTTTCTTGCCGTAAACGGCACTCGTCCATGAAAGCAGGCTGTAACCACTCCCTACAGCATAGCATTCGGCTTGTTGTACAGTCAAGCTGAATAAGGCGAGATGGGCGTCGTATGGGTGCATCCGTAAAAGAGTGGCATGAATCGGCGGGCTTGGGTGGCATGGGCAAGCGCAGTACCGGCTACTCCGGGACGGAGCTTGCCCGTGGGGAGGTGAGAGGACACGGGCTGACAAGTGAGTTCGCCACGGCGAGCCGCCGCGGCGACCCATGCCACCCAGGTCACTGCCCCCCCATGCTCGCCACTGGATTTCGGATGCACGCATCTGACGGGGCCTTACCCCTGCGGGAAACGACCCTGTCTCCGGCAGGCTTCAGCCGGGTAAGGTGACCTTTATCGGCCACCCTCCGGTCACCATCCGCCCGCGGTCGTTTGGTTCAGCCTTACTGGAGTTGGCCCGACGCCGGTCGCGACAGGCGTTGCCTGTGCCGTTGGAGGCTTTCCTCGAGGAGCCGCTTGATGACATGCTCGAACTGACCGATTGCGCCCGTCGGAGTTCCGTGGCTCTTTCATCCCCGAATCGATCCGTTTGAGCTGATTTGCCAAGAACGCGGGAGGGTTCTAGGTTATCCGCATTGGACGAAACGACCCGACACGAACGGGAAGGTGGTCATGCCGAACGAACGGATGCGGGCGCTGATTTTCGAGGAACCCCACGTCATGACGTTGCGGCAGGTCCCGCGCCCCGTGCCGGCTGCGGGTGAGGTCGTCATTCGCGTACACACCGCCGCCATCTGCGGCACGGACGTCAAGATCCTGGCCGGCAAGAAAACCCGCGAGATCCGCCGCGGGCATCCTCTCGGGCACGAGTGTACCGGAACGGTGGCAGCCGTCGGCCCGGGCGTGACCGGCTACGAGATTGGTCAACCGGTGGCGGTCTGTGTCGTTGTGTCGTGCGGGCAGTGCGATTATTGCCGGGCCGACCGCGAGAACCTCTGCGACACGCGTTTCACCCTCGGCTACGCCACCGACGGTTGCTTCGCCGACTACATGCTCATCCCGGCGCAAGCGGTG
>JAPKGY010000902.1 GCA_026647385.1 Phycisphaerae bacterium
CCTCTCCGGGCCGATGCCTTCCGAGCACGCGGTTGCTGCTTGCCTAGCCGAGACGAGTCTCCGAGTCAGAAGTCCGCAGGCGACACACACTCACGCCATCACGAGGCTCAGACAGGAACTGACGGACGAATTCATCGAGAGGGGATATCCGGGAATGGCGGTGCTTGGGTGCTTGGAACTTGCTCGCCTGACAAAGGACCCCGCGCCGCTGGCGAAGTTGAGTCGGCGGCAGTTTGCACCTGGGCAACTGGAAGAAATCGTGCCCGATGCGTACCGAATCGCCCGGCTCTCGCCGACGGTCCGGGACTACCTTGCGCAAAAGGGAACGGCTTGGCTTGCGGCCGGGGCCGCGCGTCTGGCTGACTTACCCAACAAGGCGACACCGGAGCTGGCGTTCACCGTGATCGAGGCACCCACGGACGGGCAGGCGAGCCAACCGAGCCCTTGAAGCCTTTCAGAACATCCGCACGACCCATGTTCAGACCGCGGCTGGGAGTCAGCTTGCAACCCCATCAAGCGGCGACGAAAATCGGTCGGACACGCTGACAGGGTTTCTCCCCCTCGAACGTCTGGTATACTAATGCGCATGCACACGTCATCGTACCATTCATGGGTGGGCCTCGCCCGGAAGCGGATACGACCGCTGCCGGCCCTTCTGATCGTTGCCTGCCTGGCGGCTGAAGTGGAGGCCGATCCGACGGGCGACCTCGCCAGGCGGCGCACGCCGATCGTCGAGGTCTTCGAGAAAACGCGCGACAGCGTCGTCAACATCGCCGCGATCCAGATGATGGAGATGAAGCAGTCGCTCGGCTGGCTGGACGATTTCTTCGACCTGCCCGGCGGGCGGCGCCAGCCTCAACGCTACGAACGGACCAGCCTGGGCACCGGGTTCATTCTTCACAGCGACGGCTACGTCGTCAGCAACGCCCACGTGACCGCGCGGGCGGCCAAGCTCAAGGTCATCTTCGCCGACGGCAGCGAACACGAGGCCGACCCCGTCGCCATTGACGAAAAACACGATCTGGCCATCCTCAAGATCAAGGAGCCCGGCCAGTTCCCAGCCAGCCGGCTCGGACGGAGCGACGACCTCATGATCGGCGAAACCGTCGTCGCCATCGGCAACCCGCTCGGATATCAGCATACGGTCACCACCGGCATCATCAGCGCGATCAACCGCAAGATCACGTTCGACGACGGGAACGTGTACGAGGGCCTCATCCAGACCGATACCAGCATCAACCCGGGCAACTCCGGTGGTCCCCTCCTGAACATCCTCGGCGAGGTCATCGGGATCAACACCGCCATCCGCGGGGACGCCCAGAACATCGGCTTTGCCATCCCGATCGACACGCTGCGAAAGAGCCTGCCGGAAATGCTGTCCATCGAGCATCGCAAACGCTTGCAGCTCGGCCTCAGGCTCACCTGGCGGGGCCAGCCGCAGATCGTCGAGGCGACCGGACCGGCGGCGGTAGCGGGTATCGAGCCCGGCGACGAGTTGGTCAGCGCCGACGGCAGGCCGATCCGCACCGACGTCGATTTCTACATCCACCTCCTCAACCTCGACCGCAATAAACCGCTTGTGCTCGGCCTCAAACGCGGTCAGCGAGCACTCACCGCCACGGTCACGCCGCAGCAGATTCCTATCCCCGACGGCGCCGCCCTGCTCCGCCAGAAGTTCGGCTTCGTCGTCCGCGTTCTGACGCCCCAGGAGGCCCGGAGGCTCGACATCGACGGCCGGCTGCTGATTACCCAGGTCGAGCGCGGCAGCCCGGCGGAACGCGCCGGATTCGTCCCCGGATTGATCATCTTCCAGATCGGCAAGTACTTCCCCTCCGACCTCGAGGAGGTCGGCCTGCTCCTCGAGCACGTACGGCACGGCCAGGAGGTCCTCTTCAAGGTCTACGCCGTCGAGCGGGACTTCATCCGCGTGCTGGCTTGCCCGCTGCCCGCGCGGTAAGCTCGACCGCGACGAGCGGCTGGTCGCCGCCCGCGGGTGAGCATCGTGAAAATCATCATCGCCTGCGACTCGTTCAAGGAAGCCCTCCC
>JAPKGY010000903.1 GCA_026647385.1 Phycisphaerae bacterium
GCGCCGACGCGAATCCAGCCGCGATGCAAGCGGCAGGCGGGGACGTTCCGCACGCGCCATGGCGTGGACGTCAATGGGAGGAGCGCACCGATTGTCGCATTTAACTATAGGCGGTACCGATAGTTAAGCTACACTCCGCTCTCGACCCGAGCGGGGCGGCGGTGCCGATCGGTTCCCGAGGGCGGGGACGCTCCAGGTGGAGCGGTTTCGATCCGGGCGTTGCCGGAGGCGCTGTATGCGGGGTCGCAAGCCGCCTGGGCCGCCTGTGGCGCTTTCCGGGCGATGAACCAGTAGTTCTGGAAGTCGTGCGGCAGCGACTCGACCCGGACGGAGGTGAAGCCGGCGTTGGCCAGCATTTCCTCGGCCTTCTGGCGTCCCCAGGCTGTGCCCAGTCCCATGCCGCCGTGCGCGAGTGAGACGGTCATGCAATGCATCGTGGAGATCGTGTAAATGAACGGGCCGATCGGATGGTCCATGTTCTCGTGCAACTGGCTCGAAGCCGCGATGTCCTGCATGAGGAACGTTCCATCGTCCCGAAGCACGCGAGCGATTTCGGACAGCACCTTGTCCGGCGCAGCCTGATCGTGGATCGCGTCAAATGCGGTGACCAGATCGTAGGGTCCCTCGTCATCGAGCCGCGCGACGTCTTTGACACGGAAACGTACGTTGTCGAGTCCGAGCCTGGCGGCCTGGGTCTCCGCTCGTGCGATGGCATCCTTGCAGAAGTCATAGCCGGTGAACCGGCTCTTGGGGAAGAGCTGGGCCATTCGATTCAGCGCACCGCCGGATCCACAACCGATGTCCAGGACATCGATGCCTGTCTCGAGCCGTTCCCGGAGGCCCGGCACCATGGGCAGGATCGTCTGATCCAGGGCAGCCACGACGGTTTGATCGCTCTCCTCCGCCATGACCTCGTGAAAGCGTTTGAAGGCTTCGTACGGCACGCCGCCGCCGTTCCGGAAACATTCGACGATCCGGTCCTCGACGCCGGCGAGTACGCTGAAGTACTGGCAGATCGCCGCCATGTTGTTCGGGCGGGCCGCACGCGTCAGAAATGCCGCATGTTCGGGCGGCAAGCGATACGTCCGCCGGTCGGCATCGTATTCGACGATCCGCCCGGTCACCATCGCCCCCAGCCATTCCCGGACATAGCGCTCGTTCAGTCCGATCCGGTCGGCGATTTGCCGGCTTGGGGACGGCGGCATGCTCGCCATCGCGTCAAACAGACCCGTGCGATGACCGATGGACACCATCAATGATATGGCCCCGTGATTGAGCACGCTCAGCATCTGCTGGGCGAACTGCTCCGATTTCCGCTGATCGATCTGTACCTGGATCATGGGCTTCCTCCCGTTCGACACACCCTGACTCCGATCTCAAGCGGCTGATTCTAGCGCCAGAGCCTTGTGCGACGAACGAGATCTCGATCGACCATCATGAGTTTCCGGTGAATCCTCCACCCCGGTGTTCGGATGCGAAGCAGGTTGCCGGCCGAGTGAAAGGCTCGCGTCTCGCGATTGACCAGCGCGATCGAAATCGAGCGCCGAGTCGCCGCACTCCGACGATGTCAGTTCCCCGCCGGATGGTCGCCCTGCGGGCTCGGTCGTGCGGATCCAGTACCGCTGATCGCCTCTGCCTCTCAACGGCCGGCGCCGCTGCGTCCGGTGCGGGAATCCTCCTGAGCGCTGGAGTGTGAGCGGGCGGGGTACAGGTACGGTTTTCAGTCCTGGCGTTGTAAGACTGAGACAGTTCCCGGCAATAACCAAAGGAGGGCCGCCCGTCCGAGGGAGAGCCCTCGGTGATGCCTGGGTTGGTCGTCGCGGAGCCGAAGCCGATCGCGTCGGTGCCCTTCGAAAGGCGAGAGTACGAACTGACAACCGAGACCGGGAGGAACCCACACCGCCATGCTCTACCCCATAATCGTCTGGCTTTCGGTCTTTTCGGCGGCAGGAACCGTGGCGGTACGGGGGCTCCCGGCCTCGCAGAGGAGGCCCGCAACACAGTCGGCCGGCGGGTCCACGATTGTGCGGGTCGCCCGATCGGATG
>JAPKGY010000904.1 GCA_026647385.1 Phycisphaerae bacterium
GGCGGCTTTGCCGATGGTCTGCGACATCCCTAACAACCGGAAGTTCATGTAACGCCGCAGGATGGAAGTCGGCACGCTGGCAAACGCTTTCAGGAGAAAATCGAAGGCGATGATGCGCAGCGTTGGGTGATGTGAATCGGGCTGGCCAACGTGAGTTCAAGGCTTCAAATCGGGGGAAGCTCTGCCTGTAATTCCTCAAAGAGATCGAGGGTGCTGTGCCGGGTACACCATCGCCGGATGTACTCGAGATCCAGCCGGCGGGCAAGAGCCAGTCGCTGCGTGAGGATACGCTCAACCTCATCGTCGTCCGCGGCTGGAAAATCACCACGAATTCCGGCCGCCATCAATGTGCAAGCGCGGTCAAAGAGGTCTGCACCGGCCAAAAACCTTGCCTCGTCCGACATGAACCTCGCCCACCAGATCTCTTCACTGTAGAGGTCGACAGGAACAGGTTCGGCTTCCTTATAAGGCTCCTCCGAAGCCGCAAGCAGGTCTCAGGTCCGTTTCCGTGTCTGGCCGCTTGAGAAGTTTTTATACCACCTCAAAAGGCCCTTGTGCCGGCGGATGACCGCGTACCTGAAGCGACGAATGGCCGGTTCACCCCAACGAACGGGCCACGGCCCAGGGGTGCTGAGCCGTGGCCCGAAGGATTCTTGACGCATGGTCCTTGCTTACAGCAGGCCGTCCTTCTTGGCCATGAGCGCGATCAGGTCGACGACCCGGCACGAATAGCCCATCTCGTTGTCATACCACGAGATCAGCTTGAAGAAGCGGTCGTTCAGCTCGATGCCGGCCGTCGCGTCGTAGATGCTCGATAGCGGGCACCCGATGAAATCGCTGCTGACCACCGGGTCCTCGGTGTAGCCCAGGTATCCCTTCATGGCGCCTTCCGCGGCGGCCTTCATGGCCGCGTTGATGTCCTTCATCGACGTGGCCTTCTCCGTCCGGACGGTCAGATCGACCGCCGAGACGTCAGCCGTCGGAATCCGGAACGCCATGCCCGTCAACTTGCCTTTGACTTCCGGGATGCACAGGGCGACCGCCTTGGCCGCACCCGTCGAGGCCGGGATCGCGTTCTGGGCGGCGCCCCGCCCGCCGCGGAGGTCCTTCTTGCTCGGACCGTCGACCGTCGGCTGCGTCGCGGTCATCGCGTGGATCGTGGTCATCAGGCCTTCGGCGATCCCGAAATTGTCCAGCACGACCTTGACGATCGGCGCCAGGCAGTTTGTCGTACACGAGGCGTTCGACACGATCGTGTCCGTCGCCGGATTGTACTTCTCGTGGTTCACGCCCAACACGAACGTCGGGATGTCCTTGTCCTTCGCCGGGGCCGAGATAACCACGCGCTTGGCGCCGGCGGCCAGGTGCTTGCTCGCCCCTTCGCGGGCGGTGAACAGGCCCGTCGACTCGACGACGTAGTCGACCTTCAGGTCCTTCCACGGGAGCTTCTCGGGCTCCTTGATCGACACGCACCGGATCGCCTTGCCGTTAATGTAGATGTTGTTGTCGTCGTGCTTGATGTCGGCCTTCGCGCGCCCGTGCGTCGAGTCGTACTTCAGCAGATACGCCAGGTTTTCCGGCGGCACCAGGTCGTTGATCCCCACGAACTCGACATTCTTGTTGTCGATCGCCGACCGCAGGACAAGTCGCCCGATCCGACCGAACCCGTTGATTCCAACACGCACCGGCATCGCTCTCTCCTCGTGAAAATATTCCCCGACCCGAGCGGCCTGGTCGGCCGACAACGGATCTGATTCAACCTTCGGTTATCCGGGCGGCTCGAGTGAGCGCACCAGCCCGCCCGTCACGCAGACGAAACACCATAGTGCCCGCTCTCTCCGCGGTCAAGTTCCGCGACGCAGCAACACAGCCCGCCCTCACGATCGCGAGGACGGGCTGTGAGGTCTGTTACAGGTGCGGCCGAAGGCCGGTCAATCGCCGGTCACCTCCGCGGCTTCTGTTTGCCGCCGCAGCACGCTGCACAAGCTGCTGAACCTTCCCTCAAAACCGGGGCTGGCGGAAGTGCTGGCCGGGGAGGCGCG
>JAPKGY010000905.1 GCA_026647385.1 Phycisphaerae bacterium
GTCGTTGGCCTGGAAGAGCGAGCCGATCCGGTCGACGTGGGGCACCTCCACCGACCGGCCGGGAGAGACTCCGCTGGCCGACTGGGGCGAGCCGCATGCTTGGGGGGGTGGGGTCTTGCCCGGGAGATCGTCGTTGAACTGGCAGTTCCTGCACTTGGGGAAGTTGCTCCGGCGCCGGCCCAGGCAGACTGCGTCCGACAGCTTGATCTGCTCTTCTCCGGGGCAGAAGCGGTAGTAGTCCTGCGGGTTTTGCGGGGCGTTAGTCACGAGGGAAGATGTTAACCGAAACCGACCCTCGGGGATAAGGGGCCGGTGGGGCACCCGCCCCGGGTTGCTGCGCAGGGCCCCGACTCTTCCCGCGCCGTCCGCGGGCATCCGCAACGATTGACACCCCGGGCGAGCCCATTAGAATTGTCTTCGCTGCGTTTTCCGGGCGCGTGGATAACGCACCGGCTCCGGTTGGCCACCGGGCCGACACACCGTCCGCCGTACTGAAGGCTGCTCGAAGGAGTCCTCATGACTCATTGCAGGTCGTCCCACAGGCGGTGCGTGTGGCTGCCCCTGGCCGCAGGGTTGTTCCTTGCGGGATGCGAGAGCCCTGCGTCGCAGGAGGCGGTTTCCTCGGTCGGGCCCGCACGGCGCGCGCAGGCGACCCGGCCGGGCGGCGGGGATCCGGAGGTTCGCAAGCCGTCCGAGCAGGTTCCCTCGCGCCTGCTTCAGCCGGTGGAGACACAACCCGCCAGCGCGGCCGACATTCGCGAGCAGGTCCCCGATCCCGCCCAGGTGCGGGAAAGCCTCGAGATGGAGCGCGACGCCGAACTGGCTTTGATTGAAAGCCGTACGGTCGTGCCTCAGGACCGCGATCGCGAGCGCCGGGACGTCGAGGCGAACTACGAGCGCCGCATCAAGAGCGTCATGAAGAAGCTCGCCTGGATCGAGCGTCCCGACCGCATCGAGATGACGCTCGGCGACGCCATCAAGCGGATGTTGCTCAACAGTTACGTCCTCCAGGCCCAGGCGTACAACCCGGCCATCGAGACGACGAAGATCGTGGAGGCGGAAGCCCAGTTCGACGCGGTCTTCTTCACGAAATACAACTACAACAAGGTGGATCGTCCGACCTCGTCGCAGCTGATGAGCACGATCTCGGACACGCGGGACGCCGAAGGCGGCGTGCGCAAGCTGCTGGCGACCGGCATGCAGGTGCAAGCGAGTTACGCCCTGACGCGGACGTTCACCAACCTCATTTTCCAGACCTTGAACCCCTCGTATTTCAATACCCTGGTGTTCGACTTCCGACAGCCTCTTCTGAGAGGCTTCGGCCTGGACTATAACCGGTCGCAGATCGAACTGCGGCGGCTCGACCGGGAGATCAGTCTCGACCAACTGCGGAAGAACATTCGCGAGCAGATCTTCAACGTCGAACAGGCCTATTGGCGGCTTTATGAGGCTCGCCGGGCCATCGGCGTATCCGCCCGCCTGCTGACCGACCTCGAGCAGATCCTGGA
Organism: Phycisphaerae bacterium; assembly: GCA_026647385.1. Taxonomy (GTDB): domain Bacteria; phylum Planctomycetota; class Phycisphaerae; order UBA1845; family PWPN01; genus JAPKGY01. The sequence continues at coordinate 1,509 of JAPKGY010000905.1, forward strand.
ATGGCTCCAGCAGCGGAAGGAGGCGGGTTACGACGTCTACGGTGTCCAGTTGAACCTGACGACCAGCCGAATCGAGCAGCGGCGGGCGCAGTTCATCCGCAAAATCGCCGACGTCAAGAATGCCGAGGACGCGCTGAAGGCCCTGGTCAACGATCCCGATCTCAACCTGGCGCAGAACATCGAGATCATTCCCGTGGATGCCGCCTCGCTCGAGCCGCTCACGATCGACGAGCTGGGCGAGATCGCGGCCGCCCTGCAGTATCGTTCGGAGCTCCAGGAAGCCCGGCACGTGATCGAGCAGGCCAAGCTGCTGATCGGGGTCGCGAAGAATCAGGCCCTGCCCAAGCTGGACGTGTTCTTCCGTTACGTGGTGGACGGTCTGGGAGGAAACTGGGGCAAGGCCTTTCACCAGATGACCAAGAACGACTTCAACGAGTATGTTCTCGGCATCGAGTTCGAGTGGCCGATCGGCAACCGCGGGCCCGAGGCGGCGCTTCGCCGCGCCCGCCTCCAGCAGGCCCAGGCGATCGCCA
>JAPKGY010000906.1 GCA_026647385.1 Phycisphaerae bacterium
GGGTCGACGGCGAGCGCCACGGCTTCGTCTTTCATCTTGCGGCCCGCTGGATCGACGATTAGAACTCCAATTGGCACGATGGGCGTCAATTCGGATAACTGCACCGCGCGAGTCAGGTACACCGACGGCTACAAGCTGTCGGGGGGCGTGTTCCTGCCGCAATGAGCGGCGGGTGTATGTCAGTTTTCCGGCAGACCCAGACGCCGGGTCCGCCGCCCTGCGCCGGCCGCTTCGCGATCGTAAAGTGCGGTTCGCGGAGAGGGCGTTCAGGCGGTTTCTTTTCCTTCCTTGCCCGCGTAACTCTTGGTGCGGGTGTCGACTCGGATGGTATCGCCGGTCTTGATGAAGAGCGGCACCCGGATATCCAGGCCATTCTCGAGCGTGGCTTCCTTGGTGATGTTAGCCGCCGTCCCGACGGAGTGGCTGGGGGCCGCGGTGAGCGCGACCTTGATGGGCAGCGTTTCCGGGAGTTGAAGGAACGCGGGTGCGCCGTCGATGAAGGACACCCGGTATTCCTGGCCCTCGACGAGGAACATGCCGCCGCCGCGAAGCTGCGTATCGTTCAGCTCGTATTCCTCGAACGTTTCGGAGTCCATGAAGACGCGGGCGTCGCCCTTGGCGTAGAGGTACTGCATTCTCCGGTATCCGTGCTCGACCTCGACGATCGGCTCGAGATCCGGGAGCGTGCGGTCCACGGGCCGCCCGTCACGAACGTCGCGCAGGGCGACGTGGACGGTCGGTTTCATCTTGCCCGAGTGACGTTCGTTGTAGTCCACGATCTCGTAGATGTGGTTCTGGTGGCGGATCAGCATGCCTTTTCGGATGGCCATGTTCGCCATGGTTCGGACCTCCGAAAAAGAGGGATGGACCAAGGCCAACGTTGCCGGATGCCGCCTCGAACTCGGGCGTGCGACGTACCGGGCTCGGGGACGAGGCATGGCGCCGGCGTGCTATCTTCAGCATAGCCGGGCCGTTGGCGAGTTCAAGCATGAAGTACACGATAAACGCACTTCAGTCTGCCTGAAATCGGCGCGAACTTCCGGGTTCGTGTCCCTTTGTTAAACGGTGCCGGGTGCGGCACCGCGCCGGCGCCCCTGGGGCGTGCCGGACCCCGGGGTGGGCGGGGAGAAAACAAAACGGGCGACCCGCGAGAGGGTCGCCCGTGCTTTGGTCTTCACATGACCGCAGGTGGAGGGTCCGCACGCTCACCGCCGACGCAGCAGCAGCAAACCGCCCAGAAGCAACAGTCCGACGGTCCCGGGTTCGGGGGAGATGTGCTTGTCCTTGCTGATCAGTAACGCTGCCCCTTGGGGGATGACCATGTCCCACTCCCAGGCCCAGGCCACGTCGCCCGCCACCGGGCCGATCGAATCGTCCAGCGTCGTGGGCAGTCCGTCGTTCAAGGCGTTGAGGGTGGCCGGTACCAGCTTCACCTCTTTGTGGTTGCCCGCCGGCGTCACGACCGTCTCAAAGACCATTAAGCCGTTGGCGCCCTTCTGGTTGACGGCATTGACATTCGGGAAGCTGGCGGTATCCATTTCGCTGAAGGTCAGATCGACGTATTGATAAAAATGGAAGTCCAGCGGACCGCCCGACGTATTCGTGATCAGGATGCTCTCAGCCAGGTCGGCGGTCGAGGTATTCAGGGGTCCGCCGGTCAGCAGGAACACCAGATCGAGCGTGAATCCCTGGCCGCCGTACCGCAGGCTTAGCGTTTCGCTGCCCGGGTTCAGGTTGGCGTCGCTGGCTTTCGACAGAAGCAGAGGCAACGTGTCGATCGAGGCCTCCGGCCCGTTGGGTCCGACGCGATACCAGAACCACTGTTTGCCCAGGTAGTCCTGTCCGTTGACCACCCATGAGAACTGGCCGTTCTGGGTGGCGGTCTCGAACGACGCGCTGCTGTTGAGATCATTCAGGACGAACAGGGCTGCTTGTGTCGAAGAGACGAGCGAAGCGAAGACAAGGAGGGTGAGGGGCGGCTCGGTGGTGAAGCCGCGGTCGAAGATCAGCATATCGTAATCGCCGACCATGCGCGGG
>JAPKGY010000907.1 GCA_026647385.1 Phycisphaerae bacterium
GCCGATGTTCCACCTTGCCCCAGTCCAGCGTTCCCCGGAAGTCCGTTCCTTCCTTCAGGTCGGCGCCGGGCTCGATGGCCTTGCCCGTTTCGTCAACCAGGGCGTAGCGGCTGAAGCCGAGAAACGACGGACCGAACGGCAGCATGTGGATTCCGACCGAAAGGACGCCCACGATGATCATCGCCGTGACAAAACCGAACGCGCCGCCCCCGGCACGATCCACGTACACCGGGAACTGCATGTTGCCGGCGATCAGAATGTCGAACGCCACTCGCAGCACGATCAGCGAAACCACGAAGATGCCCACCAGAGCGACCGCACGGCCCTGGTCCGGCAGATGTTCCATCAGCACATTCAGATACAGGTCCTCGTAGAACCCGAATGCCAGTGCCGCGGACAGGATCGTCAGCACGCAGGTGATCATCGCGCTGAATAGACCCTGCAGACCCTGGAAGAACGTCATCGTCAGAACCAGGACGACGGCAAACAGCGAAAGCCACATCGCTCACCTACCCTTCCTTCCTCGCAGCCTGGGGCGGCGTACCGCCTTCCTCGTCCCGGAGCACGCGGAGCATCTCGTTCATTCCCGTAACGCCCTCCATGACCTTTTGCAGGCCGACTTCCTGGAGATAGAGCATTCCGTTCTTTCGGGCCTGGGCCCGGATCGCCGCGAGCGACTGCCCGTTGGCGATCAGCTCTCGGATCACCCCGTCGACCTCCAGGATCTCGAAGAGCCCCGTTCGGCCGAAGTAGCCGCTGTTCTGGCAGTTGGGGCACACTCGCGGGTTGCCTTTCTCGTCCACCATCTCCTCCGGCTTGGGCGGGCGATAGAAATGCTCGATCTTGTCCACCGGCAGGTTCGCTTTTCGCAACAGGGCGATGTCCGGCTTGTACGCCAGTCGGCAAGCCACGCAAAGCTTGCGGACCAGCCGTTGCGAGATCGCGCATCGGAGCACGTCAGCCACCGTGTCCGTGTCGCCGGCGAGGCTGATCAGCTTCTTCAGCGCGTCAAAACTGTCCCGGGCGAGCATGCCCATGTAGATCCGCTTGTTCTCCGCCGCCGCCTTGACCGCCAAATGGGCCGTCTCGCGGTCCAGGCAGTCGCTGACCATGACCACGTCGGGCTCGCGCCGCAGCACCGTCTGGAGCTGTCGCGAGTAGCTGCCGTCGTGCTTGGTCGGGTCGTAGATGTGCTGGGTGATGTTCTCCAGATCGCGCAGCGGTTCACGCTCGAGCGTGAGCAGGTTGGTCATGAACGCGTCGTGCATCCGCAGCAGCGCGTACATGGTCGTGGTGACGCCGCTCGCCCGCGGCCCGGTGATCAGGAACAGTCCGCCCGGCGGCCCGTTCACCAGAGCCTCGACCCGCTCCAGCACTTTCGGGTTCATGCCCAGGTCGTTGATCCGCAGGCGCGTCTCCTCGCCCACGATCCGCAGGCTCAACCGCTCGTGCTGCGTCGTTCCGCTGGTCTTGACCTCGACATCGGTGCTGCCCCGGTCGCTGATCTCGATGGCCGCGACGACTTCACCCGTCTGCGGCTTGCGTCGCTCGTTCACGTCGAGCCCCGCCACCTTCTTGATGAAAACCATGGCCCGCTCGGCATCCTCGCGCGACAGCAGGTCGTGCCGCGGCATGACGGCACCGTCGATACGGTATGCCAGCCGCACCGCGCTGGCCGACACGAGCAGCTCCACCTCCGTCGCCCGCCGCCAGAGCGCGTCGTACAGCAGGGTCTGGGCGGCTTCGTACGGCTCGACCTGGGCGGGATCGGTCGGCGCACTCACCTTTCCGCCCGGCCCCGACAGCCGCACGCGCTCGACCGCGGCCGTGATTTCCTCCTGCTTGCGCCCCAGGCTGCTCATCCAGGCCTTCAGGTGCCGCGGCGTAAATACTCGTGCGCTCGGATCGACCACCCCGTTCCGAACGACCGCGTAGATCGTGCAGGCCGACGCGGTGATGACGAACCACAGGCCGAAGCCCGCGGCAAAGAGTCCGGGCGTTTCCCAGGGCATGAACAGCCAGAGGATCAGCCCG
>JAPKGY010000908.1 GCA_026647385.1 Phycisphaerae bacterium
GCAAGGAAATCGAGGAAGGGCCATGGTCGCAGCGCATCCGCGAGGCACTCGCCCAGCGTCGGGATCGGGATTTCTCCGTGTGGCTCATCTCCGGCTATTGGCAGGACTCGCTGTTTCGTGACCCGGTTCTGGGTCAGTTGCGGTCGTTTTTCAAAACCGATTTCAAACGCGTAGCCAAGTACACCCCGCCGCGAGTGACCGGGATTACAGCCAGCCGTTACGTCCCGTCCGCATTGGCGTCGAAGTACGCGACCTCGGCGACCGCGGACGACGAGGAGAACTGACGGAGCCGTCCCCCTCGGGTACAATGACATCGGGCGATTGGCGCCGCACGCGGCTTCCGGGAAAATGACGATGCATCTGCCACACCACATGAAGCGCCAGGCCAAGGACGAGTTCGAAGCCTGGGCCGAGACCTACGACAATTCGCTGCTCCATCGTTTCATGTTTCAGCCGTCGTATCGGATGTTCCTGCAGGAGTTACAGGCCTGGCGCGGGGGAGTGACCGAGCCTTTTGATCTGCTGGACATCGGCTGCGGAACGGGCTCGCTGGCGGCGATGCTCGCTCTTTCGCCGCTGCCGGCGAGCGTCGTCGGCCTGGACTATTCCCCGGCCATGTGCAACGTGGCCGACCGCAAGGCCAGGCAAACGCATATCTCCGACGGCGTACGCTTCGTCTCCGCCGACAGCGAGCACCTCCCGTTCGCCGACGCTTCCTTCGACGTCGTCACGTGCAGCAATTCGTTCCATCATTACCCGCACCAGCAGGCGGTGGTACACGACATCCGCCGGATCCTGAGGCCTGGAGGCCGCTTCATGCTGATCGACGGGTTCCGCGACAACATCGTCGGGTGGTTCGTCTTCGACGTGATCATCGGCGCGGTGGAAAAGCCGGTCTTCCATGCGCCCTGGTCGACGATTCACACGTACCTCCAGGCCGCCGGCTTCCGCGACATCCGCCGGCGCAAGTTCAATTACTGGTTTCCGCTGCTGCTCACCGTCGGGACGGCCTGAAGCCGCCCCGAACACGACCGGCGAAAGCTCAAAGGGCCGCGGGCTTCAGCGCTCGTCGCGGCCGGCCCTCGCAAAGGGCGGGCGGGGCGACTACAATGAACCACACGATGTGGGAATAGATCATGCACGAACACAGCCTTCGACAACTCCTCACCACCGTCCGCTCCCGTCGAATCACCATCGACGAGGCGGTGAGACAACTCCAACACCTCCCGTTCGAGGACATCGGGTTCGCCAAGGTCGACCACCATCGCGAGATCCGCTGCGGCTTTCCGGAGGTGATCTACTGCGAGGGCAAGACAACCGCCCAGGTGATCGCGATCATGGGGCGGCGAGTCAAAACCGGCGGCAACGTCCTCGCGACGCGGTGCGGTCCGGAGACGGCCCGGGCCGTACGGCGACGATTCCCCATGGCTCACTACAACGAAGTTGCTCGTACGGTCACCGTGCGCCAGCGAACCGCCCCGCCCAGCGACGGATTCGTCGCCATCGTCTGCGCCGGGACGTCCGATCTGCCGGTGGCTGAGGAAGCCCGCGAGACCTGCGAGATCATGGACCAGCCCACCCGACAGTTCTACGACGTCGGCGTGGCGGGCATCCATCGGCTGCTCGCTCACTCAGCCGAGATCCAGCAGGCTCGGGCGGTCGTGGTCTGCGCGGGGATGGAAGGCGCACTGGCCAGCGTCGTCGGCGGGCTCGTCCGCTGCCCGGTCATCGGCGTTCCCACCAGCGTCGGCTACGGCGCCAGCTTCGGCGGAATCGCCCCGCTGCTGACCATGCTCAACAGTTGCGCCGCGGGGGTGTCGGTGGTCAATATCGACAACGGCTTCGGCGGCGGGTACATCGCCGCACTCATCGCCAAAGGCGGAGCCTGCTCGTCGCCCGTCGAGCAACCTCCCGTCAATCCAAAAGACAAACGGAACAACTCGCAACTCAAGAGCCGCGGGCGCAAATCTTCGCGATCGGGCAGGCACAGATGACAGCGGACAAGACAACGAGACAATCGCTCAAATACGTC
>JAPKGY010000909.1 GCA_026647385.1 Phycisphaerae bacterium
TATGCCTTCGGCAGCTCGGACGGGCTGTTCAATCTCGGCAGCGCCCTGTCGTTCGTGCAGGCGTTGCCACCCGGCGTTTACCTCGCCATGAACGGCATGTTTTTCACGTGGGACAATGTGGGGACCGAGGGGAAGATCGCGTGCATTCGTTACGCCCGCGAAAGCGGCCTGCCCTACCTGGGGATCTGTTACGGCTTCCAGATGGCGGTGATCGAGTTCGCCCGGCACGTGTGCGGACTGGCGGACGCCAACAGCACGGAGATCGACCCGGATACGCCGCATCCGGTGATCGACATTCTGCCGGAGCAGAAGCAGATCGAGGGGCTTGGGGGGAACATGCGGCTGGGCGGGCGCGACGTGGCGATCAAGCCGAACACATTGGCCGCCCAGTTGTTCAACAACGCGCCGGAGATCCGTTTGCGGTTCCGGCATCGTTACGAAGTCGACCCGAACTACATCGAGCGTCTGGAAGCGGGCGGCATGGTCTTTTCGGGCAAGGCGCCGGACTATCCGATCATGCAGATTCTGGAGTTGCCCCGGTCCGTGCATCCGTATTTCGTGGGCACGCAGGCTCATCCGGAGATGCAGACGCGGCCGACGCGTCCGCAACCGATGTTTGTCGGGCTGGTCCGTGCGGCCGTGGAACGCGCCGAAGCCCGCGTGGGGGCTGGGGCCCCGGTCCCGGCGGTCCAGGGGCGCGTCGAATCCTCCCGGTAGATCCTCGGGCTGCAAAGTGAGGGAGAAAGATGGCCTATCGACCACGTGGCTGGGGATGGTTCGTCGCGGTCTCGGCCCTGACGGGTCTATCCGGGTGCGGCTACGGCTCGTTCGAGTGGAATTACGTTTACTCGGCGGTGGGCGGAGAGTTGTGCCTGCTTGCTTCGGCCGTGCCTATCGAGGACGCGCTCGACGACCCGACCCTCACGGACGAGCAGAAGGAAAAGCTTCGCGTCGTGATCGAGGTCCGCGACTACGCAGCCAACGTGATCGGCCTGAACGTCGCGGGCAGCTACCGGACGTTCGCCAACCTGCAGGGCGAACCGCTGGCCTGGAACCTGTCCGCCTCGCCGAAGGACAAGATCGAAGCGTATACCTGGAACCTGCCGTTCGCCGGGCCGATACCGTACCTGGGTTTCTTTTCGGTTGACGATGCGTATCGGGAGCGCGATCGACTGGTCGCGCGGGGGTACGACACGCTGGTTTACGAACTGGACGCGTATAGCACGGTAGGCCTTCTGGCCGACCCGTTGACGTCGGCGTTGCTCGATCGGCCGACCTACTCGCTGATCGATACCGTTTTCCACGAACTCGCCCACAACACCGTGTACACCGGCAGGGATTCGGTCTTCGACGAGTCGCTGGCCACCTTCGTGGGCCGGACCGCCGCGACGCAGTATATGATCGAGCGGTATGGCCCGGACGGTGAAGTCACGGTGAAAGCTTTCGAGCACTTCGCGGACAGCGGGCTGTTCAATCTCTTCCTGGCGAGTTTGCGGGCGGAGCTCGACGCGGTCTATGCCCGGGATATCGGCCGGGACGAGAAGATCGCCGCCCGGGGGCCGATTTTCGACGCCGCCCGGCAGCGCATGGCGGACGAGATCCTGCCCCAGATGCACGATCCGACGCCGTACGAGGGCTACACCACCTTCAACTTCAACAATGCCTTCATTCTGGTCAACGTCCGGTACAACACCGAGCCGGGTCTGTTTTCGGCGATCCATGAGCGTACGGGCCGGGACTGGGCGGGAACATTGGGCGTGCTTCGCCAGGCGGCGGGCGCGCCCGATCCGTTTGCCTTCCTCCGGGGGTGGCTTGCAGAGTAAGAGCCGTCGACTATCCTTGCGGACATGGTCGAGACCCCCGCCAGCCCTGCCGATCGGCCGACGGAAGCGGACGTCGCCCAGGCGGCGAACCGTTACGATTATTGGCGCCGCAAGTTATCGGGTGATAAATTTGCCCGTTCATTACCTGCCCCCGTAGCTCAGTGGATAGAGCGATGGCCTCCGGAGCCATGTGCGTAGGTTCGATTCC
>JAPKGY010000091.1 GCA_026647385.1 Phycisphaerae bacterium
CGCAGGCTGCTGGCGGAGTGGGACCAATGGGGCTGGCACCGCGTTACCTTCTACGGAGATCTGCGAAACCGCGTCGAGGATTTCTGCGCCCTGGCCGGCGTCAAGGTGGTGCGGGAAGGGTGAGGTCCCTCACGTTCGGCTCAGGAAGCCGACGGTGGATTCCATGATCCGGCGGCGAAGGGCCTGGCGGTCCTCGGCGTCGCGGGCCCTCAGGTCGTCGAGGTTCGCCCGGCAGAACGAGCAGCCCAGGCGGTCCAGGTGGAACGCCGCGTACTGCCGCCACGGTTCGTCGAGCGTGCCGAGCAGGTACGCGCCGAGCGTGCTTCGCTTCAGGCAGCTCAGCCGCTGCTCCTGCCAGATCGCGCTGACCAGATCGTCGGTCGGCCCGTCGTCCGAGACCGGCACATCCGCTCCGACGAGTTCCTGAAGCCTGGCCAGGCAGCGATGCTTGAGCAGCGCGACGTGGTTGTGACTCGTTCCGGCGATCTCGGCGATGTCCTTGTTGCGCAACTGGGAGTAGAAGATCATCTCGACAACCTGCAAGTCGCGGAAGTTGCCCGATTGCTTGTAGTGGTCGACGACTTCCCGCAACGCCGCGGCGAGCGCGCGTTTGCGTTGCTCGCGCTGCTCGTCGCGCCGGGCGTACCAGCTTGCGGTCGGATCGGGCGCAGCCATGCGGGCGTCGGAGGCGTTGCTGTCATCCGCTCGCCGGCTGTTCAGCACGTCCTGCAGCAGGCAGACGTGAACGCCCCGGCCCCGGCCGGCATCGATGATCTTACGCCGCAGAATGGTGAACAGATACGTCTCGAAGCCGGCGTCGCCGCGGAAGTTCGGCAGCGCCCGCAGGAAACTGATCAGCGTCTCCTGCACGAGGTCCTCGGCGTCGGATCGGTTGCGGGCGTTGCTCCGCGCGAACGACAGCAACCGCCCCTCGAAGCGGTCGACGAACTGCGACCAGCCCTCGGAACTGCCCCCGCGGATCTGCTCGAGCAGATAGCGATCGGCCTCGTTGAGTTCGCTCATACGTACATCGTCTTACCCGGGCTTCTGTCAGAGCCGGAAGCGGCAGCGCCCGGCCGGAACCTCACGGGGGGTCACGGGCGGCGCGGTCGCGGGGGCGACCTGACCCCTCGCTCCCGCTCGGGGCTCTCATTCCAGGCGTCTTACGCTACGAACGTCCAAATGAACAACACACCGACGGCTGCAAGTACCCCGGTCGCCAGCCGAACCGACCAGACATAGTAACCGCGGGTGGCTGCACTGAGAAAACCGTACACCGCCACGATGAGCACCAGCAGACCAACGGCCGAAAAAAGGGTTCGCAGCATCAAAACGCGATGGGCGCCAGTCCGCGCCTGGTACGCATGTAGAAGTAGCCTGGCTTCGTCAGGCGTGACGTGAACCCGCACCGCCGATCGCCACACACTGCCGTAAGGCCTCTTGAACTCCTGCGTAAAGACGTCGGTTTTGAAGTCATGGGCTTTCAACCGGCGGTAACCCTCGGCATCCAGCCAGCGATAGAGGTCCTCCGGCCGTCGAAGTAAATCCGCTTGCCGCCCGGGCGACTGCATCAGTTGGCGGGACACGGGCTCGCGCAAGTGCGAAGCCGCGTCGCGCATCGCCTGGTCGATGGACCGGGCCCGGTCGGGGCAGAAGTTCTCCGACTCGCCCAGGACCCATGAGGCGGGATCGTCACGCGCATTTCGCCAGCGATCGAAGTCGTCGTTCCAGGGTTTGTCGAGATACTCGACTCGTCGGCTGAATTCGCCCAGCGCCCCGCGGATCGTGCCTTCGAGAATACCCGCATGCTCCGAGCCGTCGACGGACCAGGGTTCCTCGATCACGCTCAGGTACACGAAGACGCCGCCGTTGAGTGTCGCCACGTCCGGAGGGCGGATCGCCGGGCTTGTATGAATAGCCGCACTGAATCGCGGGTTATCCTGAAACACTTCCTGGACGGCAACGGCGGCCGCTTGGGTGAGCTTTTTTAATGATGGGCTCTGCCCTTCACCTTCGGCCCCCAGACTGGAGGAATAACCGATGTAGGCGATCCGGGGCAGGTCTGCTTCGGATGCGATCATCGCCTTATACTGCTTCGCCACCAGCCGGGTCACCGCTCGGACGGCGGACTCCTGGCTCGCATGGATGTCCGGATCGAAGCCGGCTGCGGTCAGATCGCGTTTTTCCCCGCCGGATGATTCGGTCCACCCGCTCGACAGGTCGCGGGCCGCCGATGGCGCTGGGGTCGATGACGCAGCGATGGTGTGATCGTGCCTGGAATGCTCGACACATACCTCGCTCGCGTGACGCGGCCGCTCGGCCGTCCGGTGAGTCTCTAATTGCAGCGTCGTCGTTCGAGCGGTCGCGTTGGATGTGTGACGCACTTCATAGAGCAGGGAGCTGACCACGAAGAGGAACGCGAACATCACGGCAGCGAGGCTGCCAATGACGATTCGCCCGTTCCGCCCCGACCTGACGAACAGAAAAACGAGCAGAGCCAGCGGCAGAAACAAGAGAATCAGCAGCAATAGTCCTGCTAGGCTAATCCCGGGTACGGAAGGAGCCAGGTATCGGATCATGACACCACCTCCCGATCGTTGGCGATCAGACTCGCGGATCGACGACGGCGCGAAGGCCAGGTGAACAACGCCAGGCCGGTCATGGCCGCGATCCCGGCCATGATCGCCGGCCCGTCGTCCAGCCGGTCCAGGAATGATTCCACCGCCGGCCCGAGACGTGCGTTGTTGGACATGTCGATGATCTCAGGCCAGGGGATGCGTCTGAAGCCTTCGTCCAGAGACACAATCGCCAGCATCATCGCGCCCGCTCCCAGCAGGGCGCGGAGCATATGCCCGGCGCCCTCCGGACGGCGGGCGATAAGGACCAGCAGCGTGCCGGCCGCGGTGAGCAGCCAGAACAGATTCCACGACAACCGCTCCAGAAGTGCCGGCCAATTGTCGTATCCGAATAGATCGTGCATCTCCCGGGCGGCATGCGCATCGGGCCAGCCGGCGGCCAGAATGGCGGGGAACCGGATGGCTGCCCCGAATCCGAGCACACAAGCCGCCACCAGAAGGATGCCGCCGGCGATTGCCAGGATCACCTCGCCGGCGGTGAGCGACCGCCGCGCCAAAGAGGGTGTCCACGCGCCGATCGAGGAGGCCTTCTTTGCCGGCGGAGGGGCGTCCTTGAGCTCCTTCACGTCCCACCAGGCCATTAACGGTCGTCCAAACTTGTCGCGGAATGTTCCGGTGACGATGAAGACGATGTCCACAACCGTGCCCACGTGCAGGAAACCGAGCGTGCAAAGCCACAGCAGGCCCGTGCCGACTTTTCCGACGTAGAACCGGTGCAGGCCCGCCACGGGGATGACAAATGCCGCGCAGGCCAGCAGGAGCGCTCCACCGCGAAGCCGATCGGAGCAATGGGCCGGTTTAGCCGCGGGTACTTCGCCGGCCGTCGGCCGATCGCGCGTGCTCTGAACCGGGACGACGACCCGCCCTGGCGGTATCTGCGATGCATTCCCCGTGCCTTGGACCGCGGTGGCCTGCGGCGCGAACGGCTTTGCCGATGCCACCCCGGGCCGCGCAACAGCCAATGATCGCCCCGCCTGCGGATCGAACGGACTGAGAATCTGAGCGAGGAGGACTACACCCGCCATCGTGCCTGCCGCCATGCCCTTATCGCCACTGAAGGGGTCGGCAAGCACAAACGCCAGAAAGCCCGCCAGTAAGGTAATTCTCAGGGAAATCCGGGCTCGGCGGTTCGGCGCGGTGAGTTTGGCCCAGTTCAACAGCAGCAGCACGATACCGCATGCGAGCAAGGTTCCGGATACGTGCCTGAAGGACAAGCCGCCCGTGAAGGCGGCCAGCAGACCGAGCCCATACGCTGCTGCCAGCAGTGGGAACACATAAACTGCCCGGCCCAGTTCGTTCCGGACTCCGGCCCGGCCGTTTCTCGCCAGACCCGCGAGAACGACGGCTCCCAGATACCCACCCAGGCACAGCATCAGAGAGACCAGCATTACCCGGAGCAGTGTCTCCCCGGCATGTCCCTTCAGAAACCCAGTTTGATAGGCCACAAGAGCAACGATGAGGAACAGTACGGTGTAAGTACAGCCCATCATGCCGTAAACCAAGCGGCCAAGCAGCGGTTCGCTTTCGATGGCCGACGAAAACAGTCCCTTGGTACTGACGATCCCTGCGGCGGTCGCGCCGATGAGCACAAACGACAGCAGCATCCAAAACGGTCCGTCTGTGTACCGCGCGTATTCGCACAGCCAGCCTGTCCCGACGGACACGAACAATGCCGCCATGACCGCCAGCAACCGGCGCTGGTTCCAGGTGAGCGGGTCGCGCGCGGGATCGACGAGTCCGACGCCCTGGGTCGTCCCCGGCATGCGCGGCTCGGGCGAGGCCGATCGGCCGGCCAGGCGGTCGCCGATCATCTGCATCTTGCGGGCCAAGTGCTCCTGTTTCTGCTCCCAGCGTCGGCCGACATCCTGCATTCTGCGCGAGACATGCTCCCAAGTGCCGGCCGGCGGCGGTTCGGCGCCATCCAGCCGATTCACTTCCCCCGACGACCCGCCGCCCACGGTCACCGTGCGGGCAACGCGGTCCGCCACCATGGTCAGGCTCTCGGGGCTGAAGTGCGACACGCTGTTGCGGATGTGCTCGGTGCCGAAGATGGCTTCGACCATCTCTTGCGCGCTGTGGTAGCGGTCGGCCGGGTTCTTGGCCATCGCCTTGCGGATCACCGTCGCGAAGGGTTCCTCGATTTCCTTCAGATCGGGCTCAGCCATCAGGTGTTTCATCAGGATCTCGCCGTGGCTGCCGCCGAGGAATGGCGTCTGCCCGGTGAGCATCTCGTAAAGCACGCAACCGAGCGCGTACACGTCGATGGATGCGTCGTATTTGCCCTGGCCGATCTCCGGAGCCATGTAGTGAACCGTGCCGACGGTGATCGTCTGCCCGCTGTGTTTGCTGGCAGCCATCGCCTTGCTCAGGCCGTAGTCGCCGATCTTGACGTAGCCGTCCTCGTAGAAAATGTTGCCCGGTTTCAGATCGCGATGCACCACGCCCCGGTCGTGCAGATACGTCAGCCCCTTGGCGATCTCGCGCAGAAAAAACGCCGCCTTCTGCGCGCCCAGCCCCGCGGGCGAGTCGTCGAGCAGTTCCCGCAACGACGGCCCGCTCACGTACTCCATAATCACGAACGGAACACCCTCGTCGTTGTGCCGAACGTCGAAGATGGTCACGAGGTGCGGGCTCTTGAGGTTCATGCACGCGCCGACGCCGCGCAGCTCGATCTGCTCGTAGCCCTGGATGATCTTGAGGGCAACCTCCCGGCCGGCATCACTGACGGCGAAGTACACCTCGCCGAAGCCGCCGCGCCCGACGGCCCGATGGATGGTATAGCCCTCCAGCGGCCGATCGCCATGTTTGTAGCGGAATCCGTCCATTGGGGTTGTCCTCGTGATCTCAACTCCCCACGTGCACGCCTACACCCTCGCGGCTACAAAAGACACCGCGTCGATCCTCACGTGGGCCTCCATCGGAATCCCTTCCGAACGTCTCAGCGATCGATCCTCCACCCTCACGTCGACCTCGCTTCGGCTGACCAGCCGATCGTCGTGGACCGCCAGTACGACCGGGCGCGCCAGGGCGTCCGCCCGAATGTGCGTCGACGAGCCCGGCCCCATCACCAGCGTGCGATCCAGCAGGATGATCCGCCGCACGTCGCCGCTGGGCAGCCGCGCGCCGGACAGTTGCAGCACCGCCGTCGTGCTGGCCGCCGTCGGCAACGTAAACCTCAACCGGCAGCGCGGCGACAACGCAATGGTATCGCCGTCAGCCAGCAGTTTGCGCGTCACCGGCTTCTCATTGACCGCCACCGCCTGCTTCGATACGAGGAAGTAATCTTCGTCGATACGCTCGATGGCGGCCGTCGGCAGGTTCGGCTCAGCCGCCAGTCCGATGTCCGGCCTGTGCGAGGAACCGATCGGCCCGATCGTGACCCACCGATCGCGCACCACCAGGTAGCTCCCCGCTCCATCGACGTGAAGCATGAACCGGTTCGGCAGCCGATCGCCGCCTTCCAGGCGGACGGTGTCGTCCGGTCGCACGGGCTCCGGACTCTCGGACGGTTCGCTCATCGTCGCCGACTCCGGCGCGAGCGACCACCTCCGGGCCCGCAGGCCCAGCGGGCCGCCGCGCAACTCCTCGAGACTCTGGGCAGCCTGTTCCACCGCCCGAAGCGCATCCCGGATCCATCCCGCGCCGGGTCGGACCGCCGCCAACCGGCGCAGCACCTCACCGGCGGACCGCAACTGCCCTCGATCCACCTCGGCCTGCGCCTGCCGACACTCCGCGAGGACGCCCCCCGCCTCGGTCAGCGCGACGGTCTCGCCCGCCAGCGGCCGAAGCCGCCGCACCAGGACCTCCGCTCGGTCCAGCCGTCCGGCATCGATCGCGCCGCTGATCTCACCGCCGACGGCCGAAATCACCCGGCCGATCAGTTCCGCCAGCGATTTATTGGAGGCGTGGCGGTCTCTGGCTGCCATCAGATGATCAATCGCCTCGTCCCAGCGATCCGCCGCGACCGCTGCCCGTGCTCGATCGACATGCTCCTGGGCCTCGGCCCGGACGACGTCAACTCGGTTGCGAAGGCTAGCCGCCCGGGCACTATCCGTTTCGAGATCCGCCAGCATGCCCGCACACATCGACAGCCGGCCGTTCTCCATCTGCCGCCGGGCAGCCTCGAGCACGTCAGCCCGGTGACGATCGTCATCCTGGCGGCGGGCCGCTGCCTGGCGGATCGCCTCGTGCAGGTCCGCCGCCTCCGTCAGGTTTCCGCCGAGTTTGGCCGCCTTTTCGCAGTCGGCCTGCGCCTGGGGCCACCGTTGCTCCGCCAGGTGTTGGCGGCCGCGTTCGACGAACGCCCGGGCCAGCCGGCCGATCAGATCCTGACCGCGCCGGTGAGCCCGGAGTTCGGCGTCCTGGACGAGGTCGTACGCCTCATCCAAACGCCGGTTACGCATCGCCGTCTCGGCTTGTCGGATTCGCAGGAACAGCACAGCCTCGACCCTCAGTATACCACCATTTGACCAACCCAACCGATTTCAACCGGCAGAGCCGGAGAATGCCGAATGACGAAATCCAAAGGACGAATCAAACCCGAATGACGAAGGTCCGCCCGGGAGGGACGAACCCTATTCAGATCAGCGGCCGGACCTCGCCTCCTTGAAACCATCGGGCATTCGTCATTCATGAGACATTGGTTATTGGAGCATTTCACGCTTCGATGCGGCAGTAAGAAGCCGCAGGTCGCCACGGCGACTCGCCCCCGGCGAGCTTCAGCGCTTGTCGCCGCGACCGATCGCCAACCACCCGACTCAATTGGCGTACATTCGCAAGGCCATCGCCGGCGCGGTCGTCGGCACCGCCACCCGTCCCGGGTTCAGGTGCTCGTCCACCTGCATCAACAAGTCCTTCTCGTCGATCGTGTCGATGGCGATTGGCTCGACGAACCGGGCCTCGTGGGCCAGTACGCGTTCAGCCACGTCCAGGCGATTCCTGATCTGCCGGATGAGCTTCTCCGTCTGGGCGAGCTTGCTCGAATCGAACTGCACCCGCGAGCCGACGGCCGCCGCCTGCACCAGCCGATGCTGGCTGTCCAGGGCCTGGATCTGGTCCTCCAGACGGACTTTCTGGCCCTTGGTCCGCTCGAGCATCTGCATGGCCGCCTGCAGAGACTTCTCGCGCGTCTCCAGCAGCCGCTCCTTGCCCGCCAGTACGACCTCCGCCTCCTTGTACCGGTCGAAACTGCGAGCCAGTTCCTCCTTGACCTGCTGATGGCTGTACTCGCGCCCGCCCAGCGTATAGACCGCCCGGGGGGCCGCCAGCGTATCCCGCAGCCTGGCGACGCGCACCCGCTCCTCGCTCAGCGACCGCTGACTCTGCTCCAGATCGCTCTTGAGAGTGGCGATCTGGACCTCCTCCTGGGCGATCAGCCGGACATTGGCCTGCATCTCGGGGATGATGTCCTCCAGCAGATCGCGGGCTCGCTGAAGCTCGAACTCGATCGGCACGGAGTCCTTGACCGCCGTCTGGACCGACCGGGCCGAGCTGTACAGGTAGCTGACCGCGTCCCGCCCAAACAACAATCCCCCGACCACCAGCAGACCCGCCGACCCCAGAACCCCGTATTTGATCATACGTCCAATCATCGTAAACCTCCTTTGTACAGGAACTTACATAAAACCACCGAGCGGCCCGGTCATCGGGCCCCCCAGGGGTAGTCGAGGCTGAGGGCAGACTATTTCACGTTTTTGGCGGACGGGGACAGCTCCGGGTAAGGCACCGGGAAGGCCCCCCCCGGGGGGTGGGCTCCTCGGGTGGTGGGAGCGCGGGGGACCGTATGTTCAGCGGTGCCGCGTGCGGCACCTCGGAGGGAGCGCATGTGGGGGCCATACCGGAGGCGCGCGGAAACCCTCTGAGCGAGCGATTGGATCGCGGGCCAGGGGCCCGGTCATGATCTTGGCGTGACCGTCGGGTTCCTCTGTGTTGGCGCCTACGGATTGCACCCGACCGGCACCGGCACCGCCGGCACGT
>JAPKGY010000910.1 GCA_026647385.1 Phycisphaerae bacterium
CGCCGAACAACAGGCGTTGAACAGCCGGCTTTCGGCGGAACTCTCCAAATTCATACGCGACCACGAACCGGCGGGCGTCACGATCTCCATCGGCGGCGAGATCGGCGAAGTGGGAACCGAAAATTCCACCGAACCCCTCGGCAATGCCTGGTGGTCGAGCGGGCTGGGCTGGCTGTCGATTCGCGAGGCCACCGATCAGGGACTCCTCCTGATGGCCCAGTTGAAGATCGACTACAAGGACGGGCGGAGCGAGACGGTGGTGACGGATGCGACGTGGAAGCTGCATCCGTCGCCGATCGCCCGCAATACGCTCTATCACGGCGAGACGCACGATGCCCGCCTGGAGATCCGCGGATGGGATCGGCCGGGCCTGGAAGACAAGGGCTGGAAGCCGGTAATCGAGGCCAAGTCGCCGACGCGGCGGTTGTGTGCGCAGGTCGGCGAGGCGATCCGGGTCACCCAGGAGCTCAAGGCGGAGCAGATCAGCGAGCCGGCCAAGGGCACCTACATCTTTGATTTCGGACAGAACGCCTCGGGGTACGTGGGCATCAAGGTGAAGGGACCGGCGGGCACGAAGATCCGCCTGCGGTTCGGCGAAGTGCTCAACAACAACGGGACACTCTATCGCGCCAATTACCGGTCGGCGGAGGCGACGGACTACTACATCTGCCGGGGCGAGGGCGAGGAGGTCTGGGAGCCGACCTTCACCTACCGCGGTTTCCAGTTCTGCGAGGTGACCGGCTGGCCGGGCGTGCCGGACCGCGATTCGCTGACCTTCCGCGTGCTGCACTCAGCCGCCCCGCCGGCGGGCACGTTCGAATGCTCCAACTGGCTGATCAACCGCATACAGCGGGCGATCACGTGGGGGCAGCGGTCGAACATGCACAGCGTGCCGACGGACTGCCCGCAGCGCGACGAGCGGCTCGGATGGATGGGCGACGCGCAGATCTTCGCGCCCACCGCGTGCTGGAACATGAACATGGCGCCGTTCTTCACGAAGTGGATGCGGGACATCGTCGACTCGCAGGCGCCGGACGGCGCGACGACCGACGTGGCCCCGACCGTGGTGGTACACGGGCCGGCGGCGCCCGGCTGGGGTGATGCGGTGACGGTCGTCCCGTGGACGGTGTATCGGTTTTACGGCGACAAGCGGGTTATCGAGGAAAACTACGATGCGATGGTCCGCTGGGTCGAGTACATGCGGGGCAAGGCCAAGGACGGGTTGCTGTACGATCGCAAAGGCTACGGCGACTGGGTGCCGGTCGTGACCTCGCCGAGCGAGCCCATCGGGGCGGCCTATTACTACTACTCGACCCGGCTGGTGAGCAAGATGGCGGCCGTCATCGGGAATAAGGCCGACGCCGACAAGTACGCGGAGTTGGCCAACCGCATCGCCGAGCGGTTCAACTCCGAATACCTCGACAAATCCGCCAACTACCAGGGCGGAACCCAGGCGGCCAATTTGCTGCCGTTGAGCTTCGGCATTACGCCGCCCGACCTGCGGAAAGCGGTCTTCGAAAGCATCGTCAAGGACATCAAGGCCCGCGGCGACCATCTCTCCACGGGGTTCCTGGCGTCGGCCGTGCTGCTGCCGACGCTCACCCGGTTTGGCCAGCAGGACCTGGCCTACCGCGTCGCGACGCAGAGCGACTACCCCTCCCTGGGCTACATGGTCACGCACGGTGCGACCACGATCTGGGAACGGTGGAATTCGGACAAGATGGACCCCTCGATGAACTCGCGGAACCACTTTGCGTTCGGGTCGGCCGGCGAGTGGTACTTCGAGACGCTCGCGGGCATACAGCCTGACCCGGACGCTCCGGGCTTCCAGCGCACGATCATCCACCCGCAGCCGGCGGGCGACCTGACCTGGGTAAAAGCGACGTATCCGTCACCCTATGGAACTATCGAGAGCCATTGGGAGCTGTGCGAGAACACGTTAATCCTGAACGTAAGCATTCCGGCAAACACAAGCGCCCGTGTGTATGTGCCGACCGCCGGGAGCGAACCTCCGATGATCACGGCGGGAAC
>JAPKGY010000911.1 GCA_026647385.1 Phycisphaerae bacterium
TATTCACATGCATTGCAGGTCGCTTGCGCTGAGGATAAAAAACGTCTGCGCGAGATTATGTTAAAATCCAGGGACGAAACCACGGACAACGACATACAATGGGTGGGGCAAATCGAACAGCCGTCGAAAGCGTGCGCCGCGAGGTCTGCCGGCAATCGGCGTCGCCGAAACACAGCCACTCGCCGTCGGCGATCGCGACCCCTTCGCGCATGGCGTTGTTCTTGCCGAACCACCCCTCCCGCAGCTCCCGGACGTGTACGACCTTGAGGCGGTCGTCGTTTCGCTCCGCACGCAGCGATTCCAGGATCTGGCCCGTCCGGTCCGTGCTCCGGTCATCGATCACAATCAGCTCGAAGTTCGGGTAGTCCTGATCCAGCATGGTCCGGACAGCCGTCTCGATATTTGTTTCCTCGTCCTTGGCGGCGATGAGCACGCTGACCCGCGGCGCCTCCGGCACCGGCCCGACGAAAGTCCCTTCACTCAACGCCATCGCGCTGCGAATGCCGCGGGAAATCGACCGGTGACGCAGGACCCACCCCAGCGCGATCGCCGCCAGCAGAACCGACCAGATGACCATTCCAACCATGTGCGGTTTCCAAATGTCGGCCGCCCCGTTCGGCATGCGCCGGCGACCGCGATTCCCATCCACCCGGGAGCCCGGAACGAGACCCCGACGGGCTTGCCGGGGCCGCGGACGCCGCGTGCGCA
This sequence comes from Phycisphaerae bacterium, assembly GCA_026647385.1. Lineage (GTDB taxonomy): Bacteria > Planctomycetota > Phycisphaerae > UBA1845 > PWPN01 > JAPKGY01. Next base: position 709 of record JAPKGY010000911.1, read on the forward strand.
TCCCCTATCCGGTGCCGTGCTCCCGCTCGCCGAACACCTCGGCGGAAAACAGATACACCTCGGTCGCGGCATCCTTCCAGGCATCCGGCGACAGACCCGCCTTGTGCGAGCAGCAGTACGACAGGAACTGCTCCTTCGTCCAGTGCTGCTCCGTCGCGACCTGCGGGAGGAAACATCCGCTCCGTACGCCACGCTGAATCAGGATCCCGTGAACGCCCAATTCCAGGGAAAGCGGGTTCTTCGTTCGCACCATGGGCGACAGGATCGAGATTTCGATGTCGATCTCGGGCAGCTCGGCCGCGGCCACCGGCTCGTGGGCGAACCGCGGGTCGTTCAGTGCGGCGATGGCCATGTCCCGGACGATGTGGACCACGTCGACGTTGTGGGCGAATCGGCCGATGCACCCGCGAAGTCGGCCGCGATTGTGAAGCGTCACGAACGCTCCGCTGCACTTGCGGCTGGGCAGATCGATCCGCGGATCGGGCGCTGCGTCCCCGCCGGTCAGTCGGGCCTCGATGACGGACCGGGCGAACTTCAGCAGTTCCCGACGCTGGCTTTCCTCCATCGTCCCGCTCCCAACGAGCCCCGACGCCTCGCCCCCCGTCACGCCCCACGTGTCATTGAATCCATTTGATCGCCAGGAACCCGCCGACGAGCAGCACCACGAACACCACGCAAAGCAGGTCGAAGTACTTGTCGATCAGCCGCTTCATCGGCGGCCCGAACCAGTAAAGCAGCAGGGCTACCGCGAAAAACCGTGCCCCCCGCCCCACGATCGACACCAGGGCAAAACCCAGCAGGTTCATGTGGAACGCACCCGAGGCAATGGTAAAGACCTTGTAAGGGATCGGCGTAAAAGCCGCGATGAACACGATCCAGTAATCATACTGCTGGTACCACTCGGTCACACGCTCGTAGTAATGCTCCGCGTGGTACAACGCGATGATCCGCTGGCCGATGGTGTCCATGAACCCCAGGCCGATGCCATAGCCAGCCACCCCGCCCAACGCGCTGGCAACCGTGCAGATGGCAGCGAATCGCAGCCAACGTTGCCGGGCACCGAGCACCAGGGCGATCAAGAGAACATCCGGCGGAATGGGAAAGAAACTCGACTCCGCGAACGCCAGGATGAAAAGGGCCGCCGCCCCGTGCGGGGTGTCAGCCCAGTGCAACACCCAATCGTAAAGCCTCCGATGCAACCGCCACTTGGCCACCGGCGCCTCCGTGGGCGCGACCGTTGAAGCCGCCTCCCCCGCATCCTGCGAGCCCCGTGGCAGCGTGTCACCCATTCCGTCCGACATCCTCTCGACCCAC
>JAPKGY010000912.1 GCA_026647385.1 Phycisphaerae bacterium
GAGAGCGTGCCGGCGAACAGCACGATCACCAGAATCGCCAGCGTCGCGGACATCTCGTATGAGATGATCTGGGCGGCTGCCCGCATCGCGCCCAGCAGCGACCACTTGTTGTAGGAACTCCATCCGCCCAGCAGAATGCCCATCACGCCCAAACCGCCAACCGCGGTCACATACAGCACGCCGATGTTCACATCCACCAGTTGCGTCGTCGGCCCGAACGGCAGGACACCCACGACCATCAGGGTGGCGGCCAGAGCCAGGAACGGTGCCAGCAGGTGCATCGCCTTGTCGGCCTTTTCGGGGACCAGGTCCTCCTTGAACAGCAGCTTCAGCGAGTCGGCCATCGTCTGCAGAATACCGTGGGGTCCGACGCGCATCGGGCCGAGGCGGCATTGAAAGTGACCCGCCAGCTTGCGTTCGACGTAAACCAGGAACATCCCCAGGAAACCCACCAGCGACGCGACCACCAGCAGGGCCAGGACCATGTAGAGCACCGCGGCCAGCGGGTTCGTCGGCAATGCGGCGGCGGCGCGGTCCGCCACGGTCTTGACCGCATAGGGTCCGGCGTCGGCTGAGGCGGCGGCGATAATCAGCGGTAGACTCATTCCTCACTCTCTCAGCGGTCGATGTCCGGGATGACCAGATCCAGGCTGGACTGGATCGCGATGATGTCCGCGATTCTCCAGCCCGGCGCCAGGGCGGTCACCGCCCAGAGGTTGTTGAAGTTCGGCGAGCGGAAGTGCACGCGGTAGGGCACGTCGCTCTTGCCATCCGATACGAGAAAAACGCCCAATACGCCGCGGGCGGTTTCAAGCTGCCCGTAATAGGTGCCCTCCGGCGGCTTGATCCTGGCTGCGATCTTCATGGTCATGGTCGGCCCCTCGGGGATCCCGTCGATCAGTTGCTCCAGAATCCGCAGCGACTGGCGCATCTCCTCGATCCGCACGTAGTAACGATCCCAGCAGTCGCCCACCGTTCCGACCACGACGTCGAAATCCACTTGGTCGTACATCCCGTAGGGTTCGATCTTGCGCAGGTCGTACGGAATGCCGCTGGCCCGCAGGACGGGCCCGGTACAACCCAGGGCCAGCGCCTTCTCCCCGTCCATGATCCCGATATTGCGCAGCCGCTCCTGCAGGATCACGTTGCCGGAAAGCAGCGTGTCGTACTCCTCCACCACCGGGCGAACGTAATCGATCACCTTGCGGACCTTCCGGTCGAAGCCCGCGGGGATGTCGAACATCAGGCCGCCGGGCTGGATATAGTTCATGGTCAGGCGGGCCCCGATCGTCTCCTCGAAGATCTCGCCGATAACCTCCCGCTCGCGGAACCCGTACAGGAACGGCGTGAACGCGCCGAGGTCCATGCCGAGCACGCCCCACCACAGCACGTGGCTCTGAAGCCGCTGCAGCTCGGCCATGATCGTCCGGATCGTCTCGATGCGGGCGTTGCTCTCGATGCCCGCGGCCTTCTCCACCGTCCGGGCCACCGCCCAGTTGTTCATCAGCGCGGACAGATAATCCATCCGGTCGGTCAGGTGAACGATCTGGCGGTAGTTCTGGTGCTCGGCGATCTTCTCGATACCCCGATGCACGAACCCGGGAACGGGAATGGCTTCGCGCACCGTCTCCCCGTCCAGCCGGAGCACGAGCCGGAGCGACCCGTGCGCGATCGGGTGCTGCGGGCCCATGTTGACGTAATACTCCTGCGTCGCCAGCGGGCTATTGGCCGTCTCGGGCGGAGTCAGAAGGTCGTCCAGTGTTCGAATCGCAACAGTCATTTGGGAAGTTCCAGCATGTCCGGGTCGGCGTAATCCTTGCGGAGCGGAAAACCCTTCCAGTCGTCGTCCAGAAACACCCGCCGCAGGTCCGGATGTTCGTCGTACAGCACGCCGAACATGTCGTACACCTCTCGCTCCTGCCAGTGGGCGGTCGGCCAGATGCGGCTGGCCGTCGGTACCACCGGTTTCTCACGGCTGATGAACGTGCTGACCAGGAGGTAATGGCCGTGAACAGTGGAGT
>JAPKGY010000913.1 GCA_026647385.1 Phycisphaerae bacterium
ATTGACCAGACGCTCCTGCCGATCGAGGTTGAAAAGCGGGTCTGTCGGGACGTCGAGACGCTCCGGGAGGCCATCGTAAACTTGCGGGTTCGGGGAGCGCCGGCGATCGGGATCGCGGCCGCCATGGGCGTGATTCTGGGCGTTCGGGACGCGACGGACCACGCGTTGTTCTTTGAGAAGTTGGAGAGGGTCTGCGACCACTTGGGGAGCAGCCGGCCCACGGCCGTCAACCTGTTCTGGGCTTTGGACCGGATGCACCGTCTGGCGGAACGCCTGCGCGATCGGCCCTTGGATGAGTTGAAGCAGGGGCTACTGGCGGAGGCCAAGGCGATCCGGGACGAGGATGCTGCGACCTGTCGGGCGATCGGAGAGGCCGGCGCGGGGCTTATCCGGGATGGTATGGGGGTTCTGACCCACTGTAACGCCGGGAGTCTGGCGACAGCGGAGTTGGGGACCGCCCTGGCGGTGCTTTACGTGGCCCAGGAGAATGGGGTGCGCTTCAGGGTCTTTGCCGACGAAACGCGCCCCCTGCTTCAAGGTGCCCGGCTGACCGCCTGGGAACTTTCCCGGGCTGGGATCGACGTGACGGTGATCTGCGACAGCGCGGCGGGCCACCTGATGCGGACCGGGCGGGTCCACCTGGTGATCACCGGGGCGGACCGGATCGCCGCGAATGGCGATACCGCCAACAAGATCGGGACGTACGGTCTGGCGGTCCTGGCGAAGGCCCACGGCCTGCCGTTTTATGTGGCGGCTCCTCGTTCCACGTTCGACCTGTCCCTTTCGGACGGGGCGGCCATCCCGATCGAGGAGCGTTCGCCGGAGGAGGTCAGTAAGGGTTTTGGTAGGGTGACTGTTCCCGAGGCGGCGAGGTGTTATAATCCTGCGTTCGACGTGACCCCGGCGGAGCTGATCCGGGGGATCGTGACGGAGGGGGGGCTGATCGAGCCGGTCGCCCCGGAAAGCCTCCGGAGGATTTTCGCAGATTAGGACTTGCAAAGAAGGAAAAACACTGTAAGATTCCGCCCTTTAGAATGACGGCGCGGTCCTTCTGGGGGCTGCCGGGCCTGAAAAAGCAGAGAAACAGGCCTGAAGCTACTGGGTCGGCGCGGCTTGGTAGCACGAAGTTGACACGGACGAATTTGGTTTTCGAGGCGAGCGTCGCGGTGAGGAGCCGCGGACAATTTGCTTCGTTGGCCTCCAGGTGTGAGGCCTAAATGTTTCCTTCTATAGGAGGCTCACGATGTCGAGGATCAAACTGGCATTGTTGACAGCTGCTACCACGCTGTCGGCACTGGCTTGGGGAAGTTGCCTGCTGGGCGACGGTTGGTATCAGCGCGTCCTGCAGTACGTGGCTGTCGGCTCGATCTTTGATTGAGGCCGTAGCACGGCACGAAGGCTGAGACCACTGTGCCACGGCACGCAGTACCGAGCCATGTGCGGGCCGGTCCGGCCCGTGGGCGGTAGGGAAGTGCCGGGTATGTAGGTTGGACGGCCCCACTCAGCGGGGCCAGAACCCTTCGAGGAGAACAGAAAATGTCGAAGAAGACTTTGGTGAAGTGGAGCTTGCTCGTGGCGGGCTCGACTGTGGCAGCCCTGGGTCTGGGTGCTTGCATCTCCGACCTGCTGTTGCAGACGTTCATCCTCCGGTCGGTGAACTAAGTCATGACGGGTGGCGGGCAGGTATAGTAAGCCTGTTCCCGCAGCAACGGGTTCGCCGGAGTCGGCGCCGCTCATGATGGTGGATAAGCCTGATCCGGAAGCCGGTTGCCTCAAATTAAGGAGACGCGTAATGCTTAAGAAAGTGGCTTACTTGGCAGCCCTCGTCAGCGGCAGCCTGATGGCTGGGGCTTGTGGGTGGTATGGCCTGGCGCTGGACAATGTCCCTCGGGTCATCACCGCGATCCTGAATGAGGAACTGTTTGGTTGATAGGCCGGTATCCGGGGAAGTATTGGGCCAGCCAGGCTGTTACCTGTTTGGTGCGTGAGCCTGGTGAGGCCGGCTGTACCCTGGAGATGG
>JAPKGY010000914.1 GCA_026647385.1 Phycisphaerae bacterium
GGGAAGGGTTGGGGGAATCGGTGGATCAGAGTCATCAGCGGATCGGGGTGAAACGAAAGGGAACTTCCTCGCGAACGCCACGGCTGAGCAGATCTTCCATTGGTTATCGGAAACGAACGTTAAGTCGCGCGCGGATTTGGCCGACGCAAGGGAGACGCGGCTTCTCCCGCGACCGGTTTTGGAGCCTGTCCCGGTCAGGGTGGCATGGCCAAGTGCTCACTCGTGACCGTTCCGACGAAGGCCTGGCCCGTCACGATCCGGTCGTGGTTTCACGGGCAGGATGCCCCTGACGCGAATCGGCTGGGGCCATGGGCAGGATGCCCGTGCCACCACCCAGCCGTGGGGCTCTGGGACCCTCACATGTCGGCACCGCAAGTTCAACTCATCCTGGATCGCGGCATCGAGCCGCCGGCTCCGTTGCGGACGGCATTGAGCCGCGTGCAGGCCCAGGTGTCGATCCGGTCGCTGGACAAGGCGCTCGCGGAGGGCGTGTCGCCCTCGGCCGACCTGTGCGTGATCCTGCCGGGCTCGGATCGGCATCCGAACGTGCTGGACGCGGTCCTGGCCAAGGCCGCCGATCGGGCGTGCGGAACCATGCTGATCCAACCGGAGCGGCCGCCGGACGACGGCGGGCGAAGAACCACGCCTCCGGACGAACACCGACTGAACCCGTTCGGGCGAGCGGCGGGGGCTCCGCTCAACGCCGACGAACTCACCGGGCGGATCAAGGCGTTGTGCGAAATCCGCCATCCCATGCGGCTGATGCGCGAGGAACTCAACCGGCTTCGCCAGACGCGCGGTTCGGCCTCGCCGATCGGACACGATTTCGACGAGCAAATCCGCCTGGCGGGTCAGATCCAGCACGACCTGCTGCCCGAACCGATTGCGGACACCCACCCCCTCCTCATTCATCCCCTCTATCTGCCGGCGGACTTCGTCAGCGGCGACACGTACGACGTCGCCCGCCTGGACGAGAACCGATTCAGCTTCTCGCTGGCGGATGCGACGGGTCACGGCCTGCCGGCGGCGCTGCTGGCGATCCTGGTGAGGAACTCGCTGCGGGGCAAGGAGATCCGCGAGGGCTCGTACCGTATCATCGAGCCCGACGAGCTGCTTTCGCGAGTGAACGACGAGCTCCTGGACACCCATCTGCGGCAATGCCAGTTCATCACCGCGGTCCATGCGATCTTCGACCGGACGACCCGTGAAGTTCGCTGGGCCCGCGGCGGCAGCCCCTACCCGATCCTGTTCCGTCCGGGCCGCGAGCCGGAGCAGATCCACAGCGCGGGCGGGCTGATCGGGGCATTCGGGAACCAGACGTTCGAGGTCGCGAGGCTGAAACTCCAGCCGGGCGACGTCCTCCTGTTCCACACCGACGGCCTGGATGCCCTGCTGCTCGGCCGGGACACGGGCCGACCCCCAAACGCGCTTTTGAGTACCGACTGGGTCCGGAACTTCCACCGGATGGGCCCCGAACTGGCACTGAACGAGATCCGGAGGCTCACCGCCGCCCGCGACCCCGCCTCCTGGTCGCGCGACGACATCACCGCCATCGCGCTGCGCATGACCTGACCGGGCGGGCGAAGAAATATCTTCCTCAAGACAAATCCTTCCCGGGGCGAAAAGCGTACAAGAGAGGGCGGATTCCGCGATTTTTTCGAGGGGAAGGGCCTCCCGCACTTGCAGCCGCCGCGAGGAGAGGTTAGAAACGGATATTGCCGTTGAGTTTCCCTCGCCCGGGACGCCGTAAAGGATCATTCGCCGATGACAGGGCCGAGCCGGTTTTTCCAGCAGACAGACCCCTTGCCGTCGTTGCGCCGGCTAGGGTTGCTCGCGTTCGCCGTATGGTCCGGCATCATCCTCGCAAACACCCCGTGGGCCCGGGCCGCCGCGTCCGACGCACCTCCGCCGGCGACCGCCGCCGCGGCCAACGACCCCGCGACCATCGCGTCACAGATCATCAAGATCGTCGGCCAGAGCGACCCGCCCGCGCGCCGGGAAGCGGCCGCCACCATCCTCC
>JAPKGY010000915.1 GCA_026647385.1 Phycisphaerae bacterium
CGCACTACCTGCTGTTCACCGACGGCCGACTGACGGACGCCGGAAAAGTGGCCGTCCAGCGCGGACAAATGGAGGTCGTGCGGATCGGCAAGAGTGCGGACAACGTCGGCATCGTCGCGCTCGACGTGCGCCGCAACTACGAGAAGCCCGAGCAGCTCAGTATCGTCGCCCGCGTGCGCAATTTCGGGGCGGAACCGATTGGCACGGACGTCTCGCTATTCGTCGACGGCGCGCTCAAGGACGTCCGGTCGATCGAGGCGCTCGCCCCACTCAGCAGTCCGGATCAGATCGAGACCCTGCCGGCGGCCGGCGCTCCGGGCGACGGCAATGAAGCCACCGTTGCGTTCGAGTTGGTTCTCGAGACGGCGGCCGATCTGGAGGTCCGCCTTTCGCGCGGTGACGCATTGGGGGCTGACAACCGGGCGCATGCGATCGCGACCCCTCCCCGGCCGATGACGGCCTTGCTGGTCACGCCGGGCAACCGCTATCTGCGCGACCTGATGGCCGCCATGCCCTTGAGCCAATACGACGTGTGGACGCCGAAGGAGTACGAGGATGCGCCGGGCGAAAAGCTCGTCGATGCCGGCCGATGCCGCTACGACGTGGTGGTGATCGACGGCTATTCGACCGAACGGCTGCCGCCGGGCAACTACTTGTTCTTCGGCGGCGTGCCGCTGGTCGAGGGCGTGCAGTCGGGCGCCGTGGTCAAGAATCAGCTCATGCTCGACTGGGACGACACCCACCCGATTCTTCGCCACGTCGGGGTCTCGACGATCAACGTATTCTCCTGGCTCGACCTGTCGCTTCCTGGTGAAGCCCGGACGCTGATCGACGGTACGAACGGGCCGGTCCTCTCCCTGCTTCAGCGCGAGCGGCATCAGTATCTCATCTGCGCGTTCAGCTTCTTCGATGAAAGCCGCGAACTGCTCAACACCGACTGGGTTTTCAATGAGGGGCTGGTGGTCTTCATGCAGAACGCGATCCGCTTTCTGGCCGGCAGCACGAATCTCGGCCAGCAGACTCCCGTCGCTCCGGGCGAGGCGATCACGGTGGCGGCTGCGCCGGGCACGACCTCGGTGAACGTTCGCCGGCCCGACGGGACGACGGAAAAAGCCACCGTCCGCGGTAGCGGGCTCGTTTCGTACGGGCGGACCGACCGCGTCGGCGTCTACCACCTGGAGACCGGGATTCCGGATCAGGAAACGCGGGCGGTGAACCTGTTCGACGACGAAGAGAGCTTCGTCGCCCCCAATCGCGACTTCCACCTGGCCGGTGGCCAGGTGACCTCCTCGACGGAGCTGGCGAACCGCCCGAAACCGCTGTGGCCTTACGTGCTCATGGCATTGGCGGGCATCCTGCTGTTCGAGTGGTTCATCTACAATAAGCGGGTGTTCATCTGATCGAAGTTGCTTCTGCTTGGAAGGCCGGAACGCCCGTCTGGTTTACACTGGCTTCCTCTTCGTGTCACCTTCGATAAGGGCCCGGTTCCCAGCGACATATCCTTACGCGTTCTGCCTGTGCCTTAAGGCATTTTGCGGCAGGCTGTGGCGGTCAATCGTGGATCGAACGGGTGCGCGGGTTGCCACGCTCGAGTCGCCGTGGCGACCTGAAGCCCGCGGCTCCCTACCGCGAAATCGAAGCGTGAAATGCCATAGTCCTGGTTGAAATTGTGCAACCGCGGTGGAGCCCCCGAGGTTCGGGCGGCTCCGCGCCCGCCGCTTGGTTGGCTGGTGCCGGATGCGGTATACTGCCCGCCCTGGCCGGCGGGAGAGGTTCGCCGGCTCGCTGCCGCGGTTCCGCGACCACGAAGTGATCACGCGAAACGAGGATGGAGATGAGCAAGCCCTGGTTTGAGGAGGTTCCCGTTCACCCTGTCGAGACCCAGTTCCGGCGGATCGCGGGGCGCATTCCCGCCCCGGAGACGTGGCCTTTGCTGGAGGATATGCACCGTTACGAGCCGCGTTCGATGGGCGGCCAGCCGCCGGTGGTCTGGGACCGCGCCGAGGGTTTCAGCGTT
>JAPKGY010000916.1 GCA_026647385.1 Phycisphaerae bacterium
CGCAACGGGCTGGCCTACGCCGGCAGCGTGATGGGGCGCGAGATCGTCTACGAGCGCAGCCGCGAGCAGGTGCATGGCTCGGCGTCGAGCCGTGCGATGAATTCGTTTCGCGGCGCACCGTGCAACTCCGCTGGACCGCGCACGACGACAACCTCGAAAACCGCCCGATCTCGCTGTCGTGGCAATCCTCCGTGGACCAGACCTGGCAGCCGATCGCGAGCGAATTGGCCAATACCGGGCGATACGACTGGATCGTTCCGCCGGGCGTGGCCGGACAGGTGGCGCTGAAGCTTTCGGTGCGCGATCGCGGAGGGCACGTGGTCGAGCGGCTGCTCGGGCCGATCCCGGTGGCCGCCTGGAAGGCGTCGGTCAGCACGAGCCCGGCCGGGAGCGTGGAGAGCGGATCGCCCCCGCGTGGACCGGCCAGCGCCCCGGCCGTCGCGGTGGCGACCCGGCCCGCGGAGCCGGTCGATCCCGCCGTCCGGCACAAGGCCCAGGAGCGGTACAAACTCGGGAGCTGGCACCTGCTCCGCGGGCAATATGCCCTGGCGGCGGCCCGATTCAAGGAAGCGCTGGACCTCGACCCCGGCCTGCTGCAGGCCAGGAGCGACCTGGCTGGCACGTACTACTATATGGAGGATTACGAAAGAGCGGCCCAACTCTACCTCGACGTGCTCGAGCGGAAACCGCGGGACGAGGTCGCGCTGCGTGGGGCGGCCTTGGCCTACGGGGCGAGGAAACAGTATGCTGAGGCCCGGGACATGTTGAACCGCCTTCTGGCGGTCAACGCCGGGGACGCGGAGTCCCTGCTCGACCTGGGCGACGTTCTGTTCCGGATGGGCGACCGGAACGGTGCCCGGCGGAATTGGGAACGGGCGATGACCGTTGACTCCTCGAAGGATGAGATCATTCGGATGGCCCGCAAAAGGATGGATTTGTGGCCGGCGAACCCGGAGAACGTCGCCAGCGTCGCCGGCGGCCGATGAGATGCGGCGGAAGTGACATGCCAGGCAAGAAACCCCAGGAAGGACAACCCGGGCCCGCCTACGCCGTGTGCGGAGGCGAGACGTTTCTGCGTCATCGGGCGGTGGCGGAGTTGACCCGCCGCGTACTGGGCGACGCGGATCGGGCACTGGCTCTGAGCGAATACGACGGTTCGGAGGCAGGCACGAGCCTGGCCGGCGTGCTCGACGATCTGCGGACGCTGCCGTTCCTGAGCGAACGCCGGCTGGTGGTGGTCCGGGAGGCGGACGCGTTCATCACCCGGTACCGTCAGGAGCTGGAAGACTACCTCGATTCCCCGAGCCCGACGGGCGTGCTGCTGCTGGACTGCAAGAGCCTGCCCTCGAACACTCGGCTGTACAAGAAGATCGCCGCCGTCGGGGAGGTGATCGACTGCAAGCCGATGAAGGCGGCGGCGGTGCCGGCGTGGCTGATCGAGCATTGCCGGGCGACGTGCAACAAGAGGCTGGACGCGCGGGCGGCGGCCCTGCTGTGCGATCAGATCGGAGTGAATCTCGGCCTGCTCGATGCGGAGATCCAGAAGCTCGCGCTGTACGTCGGCGACCGGGCGACGATCGCCGCCGATGACGTGGAGAAGCTGACCGGCCGCTGCCGCGAAGAAGAGATCTGGGGCATCCTGTCAGCCATCGCCGCGGGCAATCGAGCCAAGGCCCTCGTGTTGTGGGAGGAGGTCTGGCAGACGGATCGGGCGGCATCGGCCAGGGCCATCGCCGGTCTGGCATACACGGTCCGTCGTCTTTTGACCGCCAAACGGGCCCAGGAGGCCGGTGCGAGCCGGGACGAGTTGCGCAAGATCATGATGATCTGGCGGGACGATGATCGCCTGATGCGCGAGCTGAACGCGTTCACCACCGATCAGGTCGAGTTGATGTTGACGAGATTGCTGGAGGCGGACGTTGCGGGAAAAACGGGCGGAGGCAGCGTGCGGGCGTCCATCGAGGCTTTCATTATCGAGATGTGCGGGCGACGGACTGCCTCGCCGTCAGC
>JAPKGY010000917.1 GCA_026647385.1 Phycisphaerae bacterium
GACCGATACGCTGGACCTGATCCCGTGGGAAGGCTCCTCCATCACCGTACGGCTGGATTGCAGCGAACTCTCGTCGCTGTGTCCGGTCACTGGCCAGCCGGACTACGGCTCGCTGGTCATCGAGTACGTGCCCGACAAACACCTGGCGGAGACCAAGTCGCTCAAGCTCTACCTGTGGCGGTGGCGGGACCAGCGGGCATTCAACGAAGTCCTGGTGGATCAGATCGCCGGCGATCTGTTTCGGCAACTGCGGCCGCGATGGCTCCGGGTCACCGGGCAGTTCAACCCGCGCGGCGGGATCCGCGTCAGCGCGACGGCTGAACTCGGCGACAAGGAGCATCAGCCAAAATGATGACGGCTGTTCAAAGGGTGTGTTTCAGCGCCGGCCATCGCCTCCTGGGCCATGAGGGCAAGTGCTCCTCCCTCCACGGGCACAACTACGTCGCGTATTTCCACGCGACGGCCGACAAATTAGACGACATGGGCCGGGTCGTGGACTTCGGCGTCCTCAAGCAGCGACTCGGAGTTTGGGTCAACACGCACTGGGACCACGGCTTCGTCTGCCACAAGGACGACCAGGAGGCCCGCAAGGCCCTCGCTCACGTCGAATGCCAGAAAGTGTTCTGGCTCGACGGCAACCCGACCGCGGAGAACATGGCTGCCTACCTGCTGCACACGGTCAGTCCGCGGGAGTTGGCCGGCACCGGCGTTCGCGTCGTCCGGGTCGTGCTCTGGGAGACCGAGAACTGCTGCGCCGAGGCCTCGCTGTGAAACGATACGTCGTCAAGGAGGTCTTTTACTCCCTGCAGGGCGAGGGCGTCCGCGCGGGCACGCCCGCCCTGTTCCTGCGATTCGCCGGCTGTAATCAGGACTGCCGCAAGGAAACGCACGGATTCGATTGCGATACGGACTTCTCCGGCGGTGAGAAACTCACGCTCCCGGAAATCGTCGAGAGAATGCGCGGGCAATCGCCGAGCTGCCCGTGGATCATCCTCACCGGCGGCGAGCCCGCGTTGCAGGTGGATCGCGACCTCATCGACGGCCTGCACGCGTCCGGCTTCAAACTGGCCATCGAAACCAATGGCTCGATCGCCCTGCCCGACGGCCTCGACTGGATCACCGTCAGTCCCAAGGTCCCCGAGCCCGAGGTCCGCCAGCTCAAGGCCGACGAGGTCAAGTACGTCCGGGCCTGCGGCCAACCGATCCCCGAACCGGTCGTCGAGGCTGAACACAAACTGATCAGCCCGGCCTTCGACGGCCACCATCTCGATCCACGCACGCTCCAATGGTGCATCGAACTCGTCCGCGCAAACCCCGACTGGCGCCTCACCGTGCAATTGCACAAGTTTCTGGGTATTCGGTGAACGGCAGACCCACTCACACCGCAGTATTCGATCCGCCCGCTGAAGCAAAACAGACAAGCGAACAGGAGTCAACACGGAGCCGGGAGCAGAGCAAGATCACATCCTCTCCGTTTCCTCCGTTATCTCCTGCAAGACAGCGCTTACCGCACTACGGCAGAATCGTCCCCTTGGGAATATCGTCCAGGTGCAACTCGCCGGGGATGTTCACGACGCTGCCGCTGGGGTAGTAGTACTGGGGATGGACGGCCTTGCCGGTGAAATGGCTGGGGTCTCGATCCGCGCCGAGCGAAAGCCCTTCGGCATGTCCGTCGAAGAAGCCGGCCTGGATGCGGTCGCGGTGGCCGTGGCGATAGGAGAACTCGCGGGCCAGGTTGTACTCCCGGCCGTACTGGAACGCTGTCCCGCCGGTGCTGGGCGGCGTCGCGCAGCTCATCAGCTTGGCATCCCTGTTCGTCAGCGAACTGTAGGTGATGACGCGGGTGTTTTCGTCGAAGTAGCGCAGGCCGTCGGCCACGAACACCTTGAGCTGCTCGCGCCCGAGCCGGCTGTGACGCGGCAGGTACCCGGGCGGGGCCGCCACCGAGAAGCCTTTGTATTGGGCGACCCAGCCGGCCTTGGTGATCCCCGGATAGCTCGCCAGATC
>JAPKGY010000918.1 GCA_026647385.1 Phycisphaerae bacterium
GCGGGCGAGATCGTGCTGGCGCACGGAGCCGAAGAGGAGATGGTGTAGGCGATGACCGTACCGTTCGAAACTCTGGATGCGGATGCGCAGCCGCCTATCGAGCCGTTCGTGCCGTTAGACGATACGGTCGAGCGTTCTGCTCCTACAACTTCGAGAACAAGGCGACCAAGCAGTACCAGGAGTTCACGACCCCGTACAGCGGCCTGCCGCAGGTGGTTCGGCCGGACGGCGTGTACAACTCGCAGCAGCGTTTCGGCCTGTACCGCTGGCACATCATGGACCCGATCCGCTTCGATCAGGATCTGCGGGTGACGATTCAGGCTCTCGGATGGCGGTCGGGCGGGCGATACCTGCCGCTGCAGGACGACATCGCCTCGACGGCCTTCTGGTATCAGACCGAACCGCATGCCCCCTTCCCGAAACTGCCGGACAAAGATACGCTCGAGGTCAAGTAGGATCGGCATAATCTGAAAGGCTCGCCGAAAAGCCCCGGCCTGGTGCCGGGGCTTTTCCTTTCACCGAAGCCAGGCAGCCTGGTTTGCGGACATTTCCATTGGCTCGACACCGAGGCCGGCGGTACAATAGCCTGTGCCGCAGGAATCTTCCCCTTTTCCGGCCGGCCCTCAGGGGGCGCGTCCGGCGGATCCGCGAACGGAGGATGCCATGATACAAGAGTCGCGACTGAAGCTGATCGCGCTGCTGGCCGGCACGGCGATCTGGATGGGGGCCGACTGCGTGCCGTTCCCGCCGGAGCCGGTTCCTGACACGGTGGTGATCGAGTTGGCCAATTATGCCGAGTTCCCCGTCGAGCCCTGGCTCTTTGTGGATCCGGTGGTCGGCGTCGCGATCGAGGAGTTGCTCGTGGAGGAGAACTGGGTGCAGATCGACCCACTGCTGGAGCCGTCCGAGCTGGCGACGCTCGAATTCTATTGCACGGAAGTTGGCACGATGGCGTCCGATCATGCCTGGATGTACATCTCGGATACGGAATACTACGAGAGCCCCGATGGCCCCGTGCTTGACCAGGGCGTTGATTTCGAATGTGGGGACACCATTACGCTCAACTTCATCGACGACGGCCAGGTCTTCTACACGCTCGTCGAGATAAACGGACAGCCCCTGCCCGACTGATAGCCGCCGGCACAGGGGCTGTGAACGTTCGCCGCTCTTTCACGCGTTCAGGCCGTCACGGGTTGCATGAACCTCCCGCCACCCAGGGCACATTGGCTCCTGAGAAGCAATGATTAAACGCCTCGAAATCGAGACCGTCGACGTCGTCGTCGCCGTCGCGATTGAAGCAGGAGCAACCCGTCGGGACGCCGCCGTCGGTGTTCGTGAAGCAGAGCTGGTAGGCCCCGAAGTCGTCCTGGTCCACGTCCCCGTCATAGTCGGAGTCCGCGAAGGGGTAAGGGCAACAGACGGTGGAGGCGCACGCGGTGTTCGGTCCGGAGAACCGACCGTTCGCGGCGTCGCAGGCGGCGGCGCTCATATCCTGGCACGGGTTCTGGGGATCGTTGAAGCAGCAGGCCCCGGTGGAGTTGTTGCCGACGCCGCCGAAGACCACCGGCCGATCCGGATACACGTTGCTCCAGCCATAATGGAAGCCGTGCTGATCGCGCACTTTGCCGGCCTTGCAATCGCCGGTGACCGGATCGAGTTCGCAGGCCGGTCCGACGCCCATGCCGATGTGATTGAACGGCCCGGTGTACTGACGCGGGATGGTGGCAATACTGGTCGAGATCTCATACCCCGGCGGATCCGGACAGCCGTCGCCGGTGCAATCGTGGGGCGCGACCAGGCGGACCACGTAGTCGTTGCTGCGGATCGTCATCTCGAAGAAGCCCAGGCCCATGCCGTAATTGAAATCGCCGCCGTTACCCGGGAACTGGTTGGCGACCAACTGGCTCCAGTAAAGCCCGTCGAACGTGGCTGCGTGATACATCGTCGGCTTGCGGCCGGTTTCGACGTCGCACGGATTGGTGTCTATCGGGGCGAGCCAGC
>JAPKGY010000919.1 GCA_026647385.1 Phycisphaerae bacterium
CCTGATAGCGGGCCGCCTGTTTTTGGGCGTCCATCACGGTATAGACCTTCTGCAACATCTCTTCGGCCTCAGAATTGACGACTTGACCCGATCGACCGGCGAATGGCTCGCCAGCGGTGGCCCCATGGGGGACGTGGTCATTTCGTCGCGCGTCCGTCTGGCCCGAAACCTGGCCGGTCACACCTTTTTGAGCCGGACGTCGGCCGGGGAGCGGGGCGAGATAGAACGTGTGCTCTTCGAGGCCATCTCCGCGTCCGATTTCGGGCCGAAAACCTTCTACGTGGACATCGACAAGACCGACCCGCTCGACCGGCAGCTCCTGGTCGAGCGGCACCTGATCAGCCGCCAGCATGCCGAGGGCGAAGGGCACCGCGGCGTGGCGATCGCGACGACCGAGACGTTCGCACTGATGATCAACGAGGAGGACCACCTGCGCATCCAGGTGCTGCGGCGCGGGCTGAACCTGGACGATGCCTGGGCCCAGACGATCGAAGTCGACGCCGCCATCGAGGCGATGGTCGAATTCGCCTACCACAAGCAGTATGGCTATCTGACCGCGTGTCCGACCAATGTCGGCACGGGCATGCGCGTTTCGGTGATGCTCCACCTGCCCGCGCTGAAGCTGACCAATGAGATCGAAAAGGTCTTTCGCGCCGCCCGGGACATGCGACTTGCGGTCCGCGGCCTGTACGGGGAAGGCACCGAAGCGCTCGGCGATTTCTACCAGGTGTCGAACCAGACCACGCTCGGGCAAAGCGAGGAAGAGATCCTGGCCGGCTTCAAGGACCACGTGCTGCCCTCCATCGTCAAGTATGAACAGGAAGCCCGGCGCATGCTGAAGCGCGATCGGCTCGTGGCCCTGGATGACAAGGTGTGGCGGGCCCTCGGACTGCTGGAAAACGCTCGCTCCATGTCCACGGAGGAGGCTCTGTTTCTCCTCTCGCATCTGCGAATGGGCATCATCCTCGAGCGGATCAAGCACATCGGCCTGGCGGACATCAACGACTTATTCCTCGCGATCCAGTCGGCCCACCTTCAGAAAATGCAGGGTAAGCCCCTCGACGGAGAAGGCCGCTCGGTGGTCCGCGCCGACCTGCTCCGTAGCCGCCTCTGCCGCAAGAACCCCGGCCAGAATTGACGAACACCCCGTTTTTGCGGCCCTGCGGTGCCCGGGCCGGCGGTCTTGAAGTACCTGGCATTATCTCGGAAAAACCGCCGGTCAACGTCATCCGTCGAACCGACTTAAACCCGGTCGGTCTTCTCGCTCAGCACAACGTAAACGGAGATCACCCGAGTAGGCCGGGAGGTTCACGCCTCTGAGACACATCACTCCCGGATCTCCAGGCTGGATCAGCTCGGCGGCGGTATCGCAATTATTTCGGTTTGGAATCCGAACGCTGCCGACTGACGGCATCTCGTATGTCGAGATCATCCCTCGTCACGTGCATCATGACGCAGGAAAGCCGCTCCTTCTTCACGTAGTGCAGCATGACGCCAATCCGGCCAGCTCCCCACTTGCTGATGATCGTCTCCGTACCCGTCAAATCGGACGCGGACTCATGCTCGGAGTACTTTGGCCGTTGCCCCAAACCCTGAAACCACCGGTTGATGGCCTGGATGGTGCCCTCTCTTTCCCGTCTGGAAGAATACCTCAGGCTTTCAGACATGACTTGGTCCTGAAAGACGGCCTGCTGGTAGATGACTTCGTCCTCCAGTTCCGCCTTATTGGGCAGAGGAAACGAGGAGATTGTCTTCCAGAAGGGCCGGTGGAAGCTACGGGGATCGGTGGAGGAACGGCTCCAATGACTGAACTGTGCGTCGAAGCCGAAGCCGCAGGTCGTGCAGGTCACCCGCACCTTGGGGGATTCCGGAGTCGATACGCAGCCCCCGGGCCACATCTCGTAGTTCTTGACTGCGGTCGCCAGAGCTGCGCGACCGGCTCTACGAGCCCGCCGTGGCCAAGGCGCCGCCGCCGCGGCTCGACGCGCGCCGGCCCC
>JAPKGY010000092.1 GCA_026647385.1 Phycisphaerae bacterium
GGCGCGGTTTTTGCGCGAATTTGCCCCCGGGCCTGTGATTTGTCGTTTGGCGAGCGCGCCAAGCCATGAAAACAGCGCAACTTGTGCGGCGGCGGCCGCCCCGATACGGTAGGGCTTGGGGTCGGTCTTTGGATGCGGAGCGAGGTGAACCGATGCGATTCGGGATTGGTTTTCCCATGGCAGCGTGCGTGGCGGCGCTGTTCGGACTGCTGTCGTTCGCTCGCGCCGAGGAGTTCGTCCCGGGCAATCGCCAGCCTCAATGGCCGCTCAAGACGAGTCGGGTCCTCCTGACGGACGAGCAGATCGCTCGGGCCCGCCCACTCTGCGACGAAAACGAGAGCGCCAAAGCCCTGCGGGCCAAGCTGCTGAAGGACTCCGCGTACTGGCTCGCCAAGTCCGACCAGGAACTGCACGATCTGCTGCCCGACTATCGCGTGCCGCGGGCGTTCGATACCTCGGTCCGGGGCTGTCCGGTTCACGGAAACACGATCTACCGGCACGGCACCTACCCGTGGAAGCTCGATCGCGACCGTCCCTTCACGCTCATCTGCCCCGAGGGCGGCGAAACGTATCCGAGCAACGACTTCGAGGCCTACTACCGCGGCGGGATGACGGACAAGTCGCTGCTCACCGGCCCTTACGCCGATTCCGGACGCGGCTGGGTCGCGCCCGATGGCGAAAAGTTCTGGCTCGTCGCCCACGCATGTCATTGGAACTGGGCGAAGACTTGGCTGCCCGCGGTGACCACCCTGAGCGAGGCATATATCCTCACCGGCGATCCCCGATACGCACGCAAGGCCATCGTCATGCTCGATCGGAT
Organism: Phycisphaerae bacterium; assembly: GCA_026647385.1. Classification (GTDB taxonomy): domain Bacteria; phylum Planctomycetota; class Phycisphaerae; order UBA1845; family PWPN01; genus JAPKGY01. Next base: position 821 of record JAPKGY010000092.1, read on the forward strand.
CGCCGAGGTCTATCCGGGCATGGACCATACCAGACAGTCCCGCTACGCCGAACTGATGAAAGGCAAATACGAGGGAAAAATCGTCAACTCCATCTGGGAGACGGGAGTCCTGGCGAATCTGGCGACGGCCTATGACCGGGTGTTCCCCGCCTTGCTCGGGGACGACGCGATTTCGCTCCCGTGGCGGTCAGCCGAACTGATCCGGGCGAACATCGAAGCCAATCTGCTGGAGGAAGGAATTGACGGTGTGATCTACGGCAAGATCAGTGGCAACTACGGCCTGCATCAGAACGCTTTGGTCTACGCGGTGCTCACGAGGCAGCACGGCCCGACGGAAGCCCTCTTGCGACGCATCTTCAAGTGCACGGGCCAGGGCCTCAAGAACGAAGGCCTCGACTATGCGTGGCACAACCTCATTTACAAGGACGGCATGCCCTACGAGAGTTCGCCCAACTACGCGGCCATGTGGCCGGAGAACTTCGTGAACATGGCCGGCCCGCTGGCTCATGCCGGTATCGACATCTACAAGGAACCCAAGTTGAAACGGGTGTTCGACGCTCCGCTCGATCTCCTGTGCACGGGGCAGTTCACCCCGGCGATCGGCGATTCCGGAAGCATCAACGCCCGCTGGATCGGCCCCAACGCCCGGGTCTACGAGGCGGCCTACCGCCGCTATCGAGAGCCTCGCTACGCCTGGGCGCTCCATCACCTCGAGCCGATCCGGGAAGGCCGGATCGAGTCGTTCGAGGACCTGTTCGAGGATTCGATCGCGGCCGCCGCCAAAGCCGATGCCGAGCAATACCGTCCGCGCCCTCGCAGTCGGCTGCTGGACGGTTACGGAGTAGCCATCCTGAACAATCCCGAGGATGCCACCGCGGTCTCCATGTTCTACGGGCCTCGCAACCTTCACGCGCACTGGGATTGCCTGAATATCGAACTGTTCAGTCTCGGCCGGCGGTTAACGCCGGATCTGGGCTACCCCGACCAGACGGACAATTTCCATCCCGGGATTTTTACCTGGACGATGAACACGATCAGCCACAACACCCTCATCGTCGACCGGAAGACCCAGCCGAACAAATACGCGGGGAAGGTCCTGAGGTTTCATGAAAGCCCCACGGTCCACGTCGTGGACATCGATGCCGCCAGGACCTACGAGCAGACGGACGTCTATCGCCGAACGCTCGTGCTCGTCGGCACCGATGCGACGAACGCCTACCTGGTCGATGTCTTCAGGGTTCGCGGCGGAAGCGAGCACGTGTTGAGTCTCCACGGCGCCGAAGCGGAATTCTCGCTCACCGGAGTCGATCTGCCCCCGCCGGTGACCGAAGGCACGCTCGCGGGTCGAGACGTCGCCCTCGGCCAGATCTATGACGATCCGGTCCTCGGCGCGCCGGGATATACGGGCGGGTACAAGGACTACCGGGGGAGCGGATACTCGCACTTCTTCAACTGGCAGCGGGCCAAACTCGACCAGCCGGTCTGCGCCCAGTGGACGTTTGCCGGAACGGAGCCCGCCGGGCTTCGCGTGCACATCCCGTTCATGTCCGGCCAGGAAGCCATCGTCGCGGATGCCTTCGTCTCACCCACGAAGAAGATCCCGACCGTTTTCAAGTACCTGCTCCTCCAGCGGGCCGGTACCGAGGCGGGCAACACCTTTGTGGTGGTCTGGGAACCCGTCGGCGACCGGCCCCAGATCGATCGAGTCGAGTTTTCCAACGACCGGCGAGAGCCGGGCTGCGACAATGCCATCACGTTGATCGTGCATCGGGGGCCAATCACGGACATGGTTTCGGTGGCAACAGATCCGGGCACCATGCATGCCGCCGGACCGCGCGTCCGGACGGATGCAGCCGTGGCTGTTTGCAGTCGAGGGTCCGACGCCTGGCTTCGCGCATTCGCCGCCGGCGGGACCCGCCTGGCCCGCGAAGGGGCCGAGCCGCTGGTGATCCCCGCGACAGTGTCGGGAACAGTCCGCGAGGTGGACTACTCCACCGGTCAAGTGGTGGTCCAAGCCGCTGAATCTCCGGATGGGAGCCCCCGCCAGGACCAGGCGGTTCGGTTCTTCAATCCCGGACACAGCTCCATACACCGTGCCACCTGCGGGTGGGCAGGGGACGGAACGCTGAGGCTGGATGTTCGCGATGGCGAGGTCTTTACCGGCAGGATTCGCATATCGTCGTGCGATACCCACCGGCGCCTCCTCGTGACGTCCTCCTATAGCCACGATCCGAGCAACCTCATTGGCATGCATCTGCTCGATGATGAAATGAAGCACATCGGGGCCATCGCCGGCATCGAACGGGGCGCCATCAGGCTCGACGAGGGTTGCGACGCATCGTTCGCCGCCGATAAACTGAAGAAACTCGAAGGCAAGGACGTCTGGATCGCCGATTTCGGTCCGGGCGACACGGCCCAGGTCGAGGGCCTGCTGGTTGTGTCGCCCGCGCCGTGAAGGCGTTCGGCGGCCGCCGGTCCGGGGTCGGAGAGAGAATTCGTCGAGGAGAGAATGATCGGCTAGGATTGCCCGTGGAGGATGTTTCATGAAGCGTCGTGATCTGCTGAAGAAATCAGTCGCCGGTGGCGCCCTCCTGGCTGCAAACCCCGTGGCATGGGGATCGACCCGCCCCGCGACCGCACCGAGCCATGCGGGTGGCGAAATGCTGGCCGGCTTTGCCCGGGAAAAGATTACGCCGCCCCTCGGCACGCGGATGATGGGATTCGGCGGCCGCGACTATAAGCAGGGCTGCCAATCCATCCACGACGACCTCTACGTTCGGGCCCTGTTTCTGGAACACGACGGCCAGCAAGCCCTGATCCTGGCATACGATCTCTGCTTCGTGGGGCGCGAGGAGGCCGACCGATTCAAGGGGGCCCTCGGACGCGAATTCGACTTGCTGCCCCGGCAGATCCTGATCAATACGTCGCACAATCACGCGGGCCCCGCCATCGGAACCTGGTATTGGTCCGGATACCTGCCGCCCGAGCGCCTTTATGTCGACCAGGTCGAGAAGGCGACGATTCAGGCGGTGCGACGGGCTCGCGAGCGGAGGTGCGGAGTCACCCTGTCAGCCGGAATGGGTGACACCTCATTGCCGCTGAGTCGACGCAAACCGGACGGCAAGGGCGGTATTGCATTCGCCCCCAATCCCGAAGGCCGCGTCTATACGCACCTCCCCGTTTGCCTGCTCAAGGACACCAAAGGCAAGCCGGTCTGTTTGCTGTTCTCCGTTTCCACCCACCCGTCGACGGTGATGGGCTGGGACATCACCGCGGAGTATCCCGGCGCCGCATGCCGGCTGCTGGATGAGCACCTCGGCACGACCGCGGCCATGTTCCTGCAAGGGACGGCCGGCGACGCCAATTCGAGCGTGATCGGCAGGGGGCGGGAGAAATGGGAGCGAGGGTCGTGGCCCGAAGTCGAGGAGGGCGGCCGGATCGTCGCTCAGGAAACGATCGCCGCCCTCCAAAAGCCCATGAGCCCGGTTATTCCCGGTATCCGGACGATCATGACTGAACTGCAGTTGCCGCTCCAGCCCGTTCCGCCACGCGGCGAATTCGAGGCCGTCGTCAAAGAGGTCAAGCCCGAGGATTGCCCCCGGAACGTCCGTTGCCTTTGGGCGAGCCGCCAACTCGCGCACCTCGATCGCGGTGAGCCACTCCCCGAGTCAGCCGGCATTCTGCTCCAGGAGATCTGCCTGGGGCGTGGCCTGCGTCTCGTCGGTATCGAGGGCGAACCCGTCGCCGTTTGGGGTTGGATGATCGAGGACCTCTTCCATCGCGACGTGACCTTCCCCCTCGGTTACTGCAACGGGCAGGGATTGTACCTGCCGGTGTCGGCGATGATCCCCGAGGGCGGATACGAGGTGGCCAGCTACTGGGAGTACGGTTATCCCTCGCCTCTGGCGACGGGCATGGAAAGCCTCGTCATGAGCGCCCTGGTACGCCTGCATCGGAGGGAGACGGGCTGATCGAGGCGCGCTGTTTCGCTGCGCGCCACGATGCATGGGGCGTGGATGATCGCCCGGCCCGCGCGCTTCGGCTTGTGTGGACGGATGAACCGGTGTAAGGTGGACCCCTAGTCCCTCCGAGGCGGCCGGGCGGTGGTCTTGTGACCCGCCCGGATACCTCATTTCGCGCCCCTGGTGAGAGGATAATCATATGTCGCAGGCAAAAAACGGCGATACCATTCGCATTCATTACACAGGCCGCCTCGACGATGGAACGGTCTTCGACAGCTCGCGCGGGCGCGATCCGTTGCAGTTTGAACTGGGTTCCGGCGAGGTGATTCCCGGGTTCGATCAGGCTGCACTCGGCATGGAGGTCGGACAATCCAAGACCACCACCATCCCCGCGGCCGAGGCCTATGGGTCGCATCGCCCCGAGTTGGTCTTCACCGTCGACCGGAGCGAGTTCGGAGACCAGGCCGATCCGCGGGTCGGGCAACGTTTCCAGGCTCAAATGCAGAATAACGAGCTTCTCGACCTGACCGTCGTGCAGGTGGCGGGGGACAACATCACCCTGGACGCGAATCATCCACTGGCCGGCAAGGACCTCACCTTCGACATCGAACTCGTCGAGATCGTCTGAGTGGGTTTGTGTGAAGCCCGGGGACTGTCCCCCTCTCCCAGGCGGCAATCGTCGTGAGTTCAGCTCGACTCCGGCTGAGCGATCCCCTCCGGCGCGTATCGCGCCCGGACAGCCAGGACGTCGTCGATGCGGGCCATGAACGCCCGAACCACGTCCGGGTGAAAATGGTGCGCGCACTCGTGGCGAATGATTTCCAGGCAACGCTCGATCGGATACGCGGGCTTGTAGCATCGCGGGGACGACAACGCGTCGAACACATCCGCCAGGGCGATAATCTGTCCTTCGATCGGAATCCGCGTGCCCTCCAGCCCGTGCGGATAGCCCGATCCGTCGAAGCGCTCGTGATGGGTCAGGGCAACCGTCGCCGACGTCCTCAGCAGCGGCGCCTCGGCTCCGTCAAAGATCCGGGCCCCGAGAATCGTGTGCTTTTTCATCGTCTCGTACTCATCCGGTGTCAGTTTGCCCGGCTTTTGCAGGATCGATTCCGGGATGCCGATCTTCCCCACGTCGTGCATCGGGGCGGCGCAGCGGATCCGCTCGACCCGATCCGGCTCGAACCCGAGTCCCTCCGCGATGATGGCGGAGTAATGCGCCACCCGCCGAATGTGGTTGGCGGTCTCAGTGTCCTTGTATTCAGCCGCCACCGAGAGTCGGAAGATCGTGTCCAGGTACGCCGCCTTCAGCTCCTCGGTCAGGCGGACGTTCCGGATGGCGACAGCCGCCTGCGATGCCAGCGACATCACCAGATCCTCCCAGCGCCCGTCGAAAGGCTCGATGGTTCCGCTCGCGTCGAGGGCGTTGATGAGCTGCAACACGCCGAGAATGTGCCCTTCGGCGTCCTTCATCGGCACCATGAGCATGGACTGCGTTCGATAGTCATACCGGCGGTCGAAACCGGAGTTGAACCGGTAGGGCCGGTCCGGCGGGATGCGATACACGTCTTCGAGGTTGATGGCCTGCCCGGTCAGTCCGACGTAGCCCGCCATGCTTTCACGGGACAACGGCAGGTACTCGTCCGGCTCGTGCGCGGCGCAGACCGTGGCCGAGCTGCGGCGATCCAACGCGTCGTTCTGCGTGGCCAGGAAACGCAGCCGATCGCCCTCCACGCTGTATAAGGTGCCGCCCTCTGCGTGCGTGAAATCCCTCGCTTCCTGCAGGATGGTGGCCAGCAGCCGGGTCAGGTCGCGTTCGCTCGAAAGGGCGATGCCGATGCGGTTGAGCCGGGCGAGATGGTCCTCGAGGTTCATGTGCCTGCCCGCAGTGCGCCTCCGTCGTAACAGGGTGCGTGAGAAGCCCGGGGACGGTCCCCATTTCGCCGGGACAAAGGCTAGGTTCGGATACCCCGTCGGCCCGGTACGGCCAAAGCCTGCTGCGAAATGGGGACTGTCCCCCTCTCCCAGCTTCCCACACATCGTCCGAGACCTGACGACCTCGACCCGGTCAGTATACGTCTCGATTCCCCCCGGGTGTCAAGAATGAAAAGGGCGTAACTCGCCAGCCGCGAGCAAATCCGCGGGCAAAATGGGGACAGGCACCGCGTCGGAGCGATGCGCCAGGGGGCAGGGATCGCCTGGAAACAAGAACGTCCCGTGGACGGAGATTCCACACGGGCGGAGCCAGTCCCCATTTTGTCCACCAACGCGTGCTCTGCGTGAGCGGCCGGCGAGTTACGCCCGAATGAAAAGCGCGGCCCCGGACGCGAGGCGCCGCGACAGCCCACCGTGAAAGGCCGTGCACCGCCGGGCGCGCGCGATCCGCGCCGCCCGGCGGCGTCGGTCTTCGCGGATCACTCTCCGGTCGGGTCGCAGCGCAAAGGAACGGGCCATGGCCTTGCGCCATGACCCGTTCATAACCGTTCGGGCGTCCCCGGTCAGAGGTGGGTGGTGTTCATCGTGACACCGCCCGTGTGCATCGGGCATCCGGCTTCCCACGTCACCGGTGTCGCTCTCACGTCGGATTCGGACGCCGCCAATGCGCTCTGTGTCAGATTCTCGGTACGGTGGTTGGGCGGTATTCCGGATTCCTGCCCGAACGGGTTGAGGACTTCAGCCAGTCGACCGATCCTCCCTTCCGCCAGCCGGGCACAACACACGATCACCGCGCCGGCGGTAACCGCGGCGATCAGGATTCTTCCGTGCGGACTCATTCGCGCCTCCTTCCTTTGAGGGCGATACCGACGCGACCGGTGTGGCTCGATGATGCGCGCTCGAACTGATCCTCATCTGGAGCCTATAGCCGGCGAACGCCCCGCGGCAACAGAATCTCACCGCGATTCCCGCAGCCGGCGGCTAACCTCTTGTCCAGTGGGTGGTTGCGATGGGTGAATAATCCCTTGCGGGGGGGCGCAAAACAACCGGCGAGCCGATCGGCTCGCCGGTTGGGTGCTTTCACGGTCACTTCACCAAAAGCCCGGTGCAAAAACCGCTGCCAGGCGATTACGGGTTGCACCCCGGCTTCACCGGGACCGCCGGTACGTTCGGCCCGCTGTAGCAACCGCTGAACTGGACGAAGTCCGCGGTGTCAACGTCGTTATCGCCGTCGCGATTCATGCACTCGCAGCCGGCCGGAATGCCGCCGTCAACGTTCGTGTAGCAGACCTGGTAGATCCCGAAGTCGTCCTGGTCCACGTCGCCGTCCGTGTCGGCATCGGCGAAGGGGTACGGGCAACAACTGGTCTGGGCGCACGTCGAGGCACCCGCCTGCCAATGGCCGCCCTGCTCCGTGCACGAGGTCAGGTCCGTCTCGATGCATGACGCGTCGTTCAGGCAGCAGGCGCCGGTGACCACGCTCCCGATACCGCCGGTCAGGTTGATCGTGTCGAAAGCGATGAACTTGGACTTGTTGGTCTGCCAGCCGCCGCCGTCGCAACGCGTTTCACCCATCCGCAAGGGCCGCTTCTTGCCATTGGCGTAGTCCGGATGGCAAACGTAGCTGCCGCTCTGCAGCCGGCAAGCCTCTTTCGTACCCGAACGAAGCCGGTTGAAATCCCCCAGGTACAGTCGCGGAATACCCGTGGCGATGCTCTCGACCCAGGTTCTCTGTCCATTGATCAAGAGCCGACCTCGATGATAGATATCCACCGTGTTCGTCTTGATCGTCAGGATGATCGTGTTGGCCTTGTCGCCCCACACGAAGTCGCCGCCATTGCCCGGGAACATGTTGGATCGGAGGATCCGCCACTTGTAACC
>JAPKGY010000920.1 GCA_026647385.1 Phycisphaerae bacterium
GCGGACAGTCTGCCGGTTATTTTACTTTGCGGCGGCCATACCTGACATGTCAACTGAAAGAATGGGGTAAAATCCGGGAGGCGGGGCATCACCATTCGGGCAATTCGCCGAAAATCTCGTCCATCACGTCCTTGAGCGTGAGGATCCCGACATCTCCGTGACCGGTGTCGGTCACGACGGCCAGTGCGGCCTCGGTGCGCTGGATCTGGACCAGAGCGGAGGCGGCGGACTCGTTGGCGGGGATCCGCAGAGGGGGGCGCATGCAGCGTTGGACCGGATAATCCCCTTCCTCGGCCAACACGTCGTGAATATCGACCACGCCCACGAAACCTCGCTGGCTCCCCGCCACGACCGGCAGGCGGGAGTGGCGGCTGGCCTCGATCAGTTGCTCGAGGGCGGCGCGGTCGGCGTCCACCGGTACGGTGACCACCTGCCGAAGGGGGATCATGATCGAGCCCACGGTCACGTCGGACAGCGTCATGACCCGTTCGATGATCTGGGCCTGGTCGTCGGTGATCGCTCCCTCGGCCCCGCCTTCGCGGAGCAGTCCGACGACCTCCGCCCGGGGGCTGTCGAGGCCCTTCAGCGGCCCCTGGCCCATGATTCGGCCCACGGTCCTGCTCAGCAGGCGCAGGAGGAACAGAATCCCGCTAAACCTAAAGAAAGCTTGTAGAGCTGCCAGAAGGGGTGAGGAGGTTCGCATCAGGCGATCCGAATCCACGCGGAACCAGTTCTTGGGCACCACGTCGCCGAAGACGAAAACCAGGGGGGAAAGAACCGCCGCCATGTAATACTCCGCTCGGTCCGGCGACAGATCCAGGACCACGACGGCGAAGGCGGCTGCACTGACCGTCAGGAGGTAGTTCACCAGGTTGTTGCCCAGCAGGACGCTGACCACCGCATCCTCCGGATGCCGCAAGACCCACCACAGGGCACGGTTGCGCAGCGTCGGCTCCTGCTCCGCCTGGAGGCGGGCGCGCAGCCGATTCACGCAGTAGAGGCCCATCTCGGTCCCGCTGCAAAAGGCGGCGCCCAGGAAGAAGAACAGACAGGCGGCCGTCAGGAGGATCTCGTTCATCGCTTCTCCCTTCGTCGGTCCGCGGCCGCCGGGTTTTCACGGGCGCCCGGCTCCTCGAGCAGCTCGAGCCGGAGCCACTCGATTCGTCGGCCGCGCAGCGATTCGACCGTGAAGCGGATGTTGGACAGGGTGAACTGGTCGCCAACCGCGGGCAGGCGTCCGAGATGCGATACCACCAGGCCGGCGAGCGTGGTCACGCGGTCGTCGAACCGGTCCACGCCGAACACCTCCGCCCAGTCGCGCACGTTGACCCGGCCTGAGACGCGATATCGTCTTTCATCGAGCCGCTCCCACGTCGGTTCGTCTTCCGCTTCGCTGGAGTCCGCCAGTTCGCCCATGATCTGCTCGGCCACGTCCTCGACGGTGACCAGTCCGACGACGCCGCCGTACTCGTCCACCGCCAGCGCCAGCGCCGTGCGCGTCGCGCGGAAGTGGCGGAGCAGTTGCGTGAGCGTCACCAGCTCGGGTATGAACCGGATCGGTTTGACCAACTCCTGAAGCGTGAGGGTGGGATTGAGGAAGAGGTCCTTCGCGTAGACCAGCCCGACGGGCCGGTCGATCGTCTCGTCGTACACCGGGACCTTCGAGAGCCGTTTCTCGCGCATGATTCGGCGCAGATCGTCCGGGTTGTCGTGTACGTCAAAGGCGACGATGTCGACCCGGGGCACCATGATGTCGCGCACCTTCAGGTCGTTGAGCTGAATGGCCCCGCTGAGCATGGCGTTTTCGTCCGCGCCGATGATCTTCCGACGTTCGGACATTTCCACGAGTTCGCGAAGCTCCTCGATGCTGACCTCGGAGCGGGTCCTGCGGGGCATGTGCCTGATGTCGTCGATGTCGATCAGCCAGCGGTCGACCAGGAGCCCGCGGCGGCGCATCTCGGCCGCGACGAAATCCTGCGCCGTGTGCTCGGCGCC
>JAPKGY010000921.1 GCA_026647385.1 Phycisphaerae bacterium
CCTGCGAAAACGCCTGGAACAGCCGGCCCATCTGCTCGGCGGTCATGCCGATTCCGGTATCGGCCACCTCGAACTCGATCCGCGGTTCCTCCCCCCCATCCTGAATCAGGCGGGTCGCGAACCGCACTTCGCCGGCTTCGGTGAACTTGATCGCGTTTCCGACGAGGTTGATGAGCACCTGGCGCAACCGCGTCGGGTCCGTGCGGATCGTCCTGGGCAGGGGCGGCAGAAACAGGAATCTGAACGCGAGTCCTTTCGCCTGGGCCCGAACCTGCATCAACTCCGCCACTTCCTGCACGACGGCCCGGGGTGAGCAGGACGTCATGCCCAGTTGAAACTTGCCGGCTTCGATCTTGGACAGGTCCAGGATGCCGTTGATGATCTCCAGGAGATGCTCGCCGTTTCGTTGGATCGTGTGGACCGCCTGGACCACCTCCTCGGGCCATCCGTGCATGAGGGCACCGGTCTGCAGCACCTCCGCCCAGCCCAGAATCGCCGTCAGCGGCGTGCGGATTTCATGGCTCATGTTGCTGAGGAACTCGCTCTTGGCCTGGTTGGCGGCCTCGGCGGCGATGCGCGCCTCGCGAAGATCCTTGTTGAAGAGCTGCAACTCTTCCTGCTGGGCCAGCAACTGGTTCATCGCGGCTTCGAGCTGCATCAATGCGTTGCGTTCTCTTTGAAGCAGATCGCGCATCTGCCGATCGCGCTGGCGAAGCTCATGCTCGGTGTGGAGGCGGGCGACTTGTCCGGCGATCATCTCCGAGGCGGTCCGCAACAGGGCGATTTCGGCTTCACGCCACTCGCGTTCGCGCTGCAGGTCCTCGATGACAAGAACGCCAAACCAGCGCCCCTGCACGTGGATCGGCAACGCCGATACGGAGCGCGCCCCCCACCGTGCCAGCACCGCGCGTTCGGGCTCCGGAAAGGAGTCGACCGGGCCGCTCAGGCACTGGTTTTCCTCGAACAGCCGGGCCCATCGTTCCAGGCCGTCGCGGTAGGCGAAGTTGCCGGACCCATCGCCCTCGCGCCGGGCTCCGACCTCATAGGCCGGTCCGAAACTCAATCCCCGAGAGCCCTCCGAGACGTTCTCGAACAGGGTCGCGCGATCCGCCCCGCAGGCCATCCGGAGATAATCCAGCGCCTTGACCAGGGCCTGGTGGCTGTCGGAGCCAGCCAGCAGAGCTTTGGCGCAGTCAGCCAGGACCTGGTCGCCTCGCTGGGCGATCCCGTCGATCCGTTCCGCTGAGATGTCCTCGGAGGACTTCATCATGCCCGACCGCCAGTCAGCGTTCCCTGACCCACCGGCCGGGCGGCCCCTCGACACGCCACGCCGGCGGGTCGGCGCTTCTCAGGTCCCCTGGTCGGACCGAAGAAGCCACCTGTCGCCCCACCTTGATTCGTCAGGAAGCGACCTGCCCTTGAAATCGAAAAAACCAGCGGCCCCGAGGGGCCGGTGTTGGAATAACCAAGCAGGCCGATTAAAAGTGTAACTGACAGTTGTCCACACACGGAAGAACGCGGTCTCAATCCGCCGTGCGGCGGAGGATGACGGCGGTCAGATCGTCCGCCTGGGCGGTTCCCAGGCTGAACGCCAGAACATCGCGATGGATCGCGTGGATCAGGGCTTCGCTGCTGGCGTCCCGATTAGTTCTTAAAACCTCCGTAAGTCTTTCCTGGCCGTATTGTTCGCCGTCGGACCGGGCCCACTCCACGAAACCGTCGGTCAGGAGCAGGAAGGCATCCCCGGGGCCCAAGTCGATCCGTTCGGCATGGGGGTATTCGGCATCCTTGAGGATCGCCATCGGCAGCCCAGTGGCACCGAAGCTTTGAACCTGGCCGCTGGTCGCCAGGAACAACAGGAGCGGGCCGTGATGGGATGGCCGGGATGAACGCGGCCGGCCGGTGACGGCAGGCGTTTATTTCTATCAACTCAGGGCGAATTCGTTTTCCCAGGTGCGGAAGGCGGTGGTGCTGAGGTAGGTCTACCTATTT
>JAPKGY010000922.1 GCA_026647385.1 Phycisphaerae bacterium
GGGGCGGCGCGGAAGGCAAAAGCCTCGTGCTTCGCGGCCGGGGGCACGTTCGGGCCGCCGGCGCGGGCTGGGCGGATGGGCCGCCGGCAGGCCGTAAGCGGCGATGTTTCCGTGACTTATCCGCTTGCCGGGTCGGGCCGGCCTTCGGCCTCAGCGCAGGCCGTGGTCGGTGAGAATCCTGTCCATCTTCGGGCTGAAGGGCACGGCCCCTTGTGCGGTGATCTCGAAGCCGGTTTCGATCCGGACTCCGTTCCATTCCGGATGGCCGAAGAAGCTGACGTCGACGCAGACCGCCATGCCCGGTCTGAGCACGTCGTCGCTGTTCGGTCCGAAGAAAGGTGACTCCGCCTCGTGCAGTCCGATCGTGTGAGCGAACGGGCAGACCAGGTATCTGGAAAGGTTGTGCTTCTTGAAATAGGTCCGGGCGGGGGCATCGATTTCCCGGCCTGTCCTGCCGACGGTCAGTTGCTCCTTCGTGAGCCGGAACGCCTCGCCGAGATGGCGCAGGCATTCCTTCTGGTCGGCGGTGTACGAACCGGTCACGGGCACGCTGTCGCCGAAGACGCCCGCGTAGCCCTGGACTTTCGGGGCCAGGCCGAGCATGACCAGTTCACCCGGCTGAAGCTTTTTGGCACTGGCTGTGGGTACGACCGCGTTGGCTCGCCGGCCGCTGCCGACGATCGCGCTGAACCCGAATCCGCTGGCACCTCTTCGGCGGGCGGCATATTCGCCGGCGGCGGCCACCTCGATCTCGGAGACGCCGGGGGCGACGGCGTCTTTCATGGCTTGGCAGCAATCGTCGGCCAGCCTGAAGGCGGCGCGGATCTGCTCGATCTCCCAGGGGCTCTTGATGTACCGCAGCTCGACGTACTCCCGGGTCACGTCGACGAGTTCGACGCCGGCGAACCCCTCGACGATCTGTCGATGGCAGTCGGCCGGCATTCGCCCGGCGCCGACCAGGCCCACGCGTTTGACTCGCCCCAGCGTCGCGTTCAGTTCGGCGAAGAGCTTCTGGAAGTCGATGATGATCGCGTTCGGGTATTCCTCGTCCGGCACCATGAACACCGGGAAGTTGCGTGTTTCGGTGATGGCGCTGTCCTGCCTGGCGAAGGGTTCGCTCTCGGGCCCGCCCAGGATCATCGGATCGCCCTGGCGCGGGACGAGGACCGCGCCGCTCTCGAACTGCGGGCACCAGCCGGTCAGGTACCAGCCGTTGCCGATGTTGAACTCGTCGTAGTAGACCAGGAGGATGTCCAGGTCCTTGGCGTCCATGATCTTTCGCACGCCGGCCAGTCTCACGTCGCATTCACTTGTCGGCAGGTATCCCATGACGTTCCTCCTATGCTTTCAACGCATCCTCGACGAACTGTTGAATGGGTTCGGCCTTGTCGAACAGGGCAAAACTCGTCCGCGAAAGCAACCGCGAACCGATCAGGTGTCCATCCCGCACGTGGGCTCCGCCGACGGTTTCCAGTTCAAAGAAGCCCAGGGTTTCATCGCCGTTGAAGATACTGTACGCGTCCTCGGCAGAGTAGGGGCCTCGAGGCTGGTCGTTATCCGCGATGTTGAAGTACAGTCCTTCCGGCCATCCGACGATCTCGCGCACGCAAAGCAGCCGCCGCTCCAGATCGTAGAAACCGATGAATTCGGGGGCACCGTTCTTCCTGATTCCGATCTGGCCGCGTTTTTTTCCGTCCGTCCGGTACCGGAAGCCCATCGTATCGCAGGTGATCCGGTCGCCCGGATGGTCGTAGAAATCGAAGTTGATGGCCTCCCGCGGCCGGGCGACTCGGGCGAACGACACGGTCGCATCGGAAGCGTTGAACTGCTCGAGCGTCCAGCAGGCCAGGAGAGCATCATCGATTCTGACGCGGCCTTTGACGTCGATTCGATCGTCCACCGTGTACGCGAACGCCGCGCCGGGCTTCAGGTCCGCGACCCTCCACGGGAGCTCGGCCGTTCTGAATTCGCGTTCCATCACGACGTCGAT
>JAPKGY010000923.1 GCA_026647385.1 Phycisphaerae bacterium
GCGCGTATTCGCGCACGAGAAACTCCGTCCAATCCGCGAACTCCTCAACCTCCTTGCGCCCCCCTAAAATGCGCCCTTTGTACTCCAGGATCGCAGGATGATTGATGGGGCATCGGGCCAGGGCTTCCTCGCTTGGATTGCTGCGCAATTCCTCCGTCAACGCATAGCCGTACCACCTGCTTTGGCTCTGCTCCGGGGTCACACAAAAATTATCCGCCATCGCCCACCTCCCGACCCGCGGCACTCCAGAATACTCGCTGCAAGTCCTCGGGCACCTCAGGGCGCGTCAAGAAGAACCTGAACAACTGATCAACCGCCAAACACGCTAAAAACGCCAAAAACGGCCGATTGGCGAATCCTTCGCGTATTGAGCGTATTTCGCGGTTCCACGGAATTGACCAAGTTATTCATGAGCGCGCCCCGAGGGGCAGAGATCTCCAGAACTTGAGAACGTGATCCGCCGGAAGCCTCAGCCGGGATTGCGGAACACCTGGCGGAGGTCGACCTCGGATCCCACGCAACTCGCCATCCGACTCGCAAGCCGCTCCTGCCCTTCAACGCCGCCGGCGGCGGACTCGACTCCCTCTTTCGGCATGATCTCGAGCGTCGGTCCGATGATCGTCTTCCCGAAATCCGACAGCAGACGAAGGTCTTCCTCCGCGTCTCCGCTGGCCTCCAGGGCACATTGGACCCGGGCCACGTACGCGGTCCGCCGGGTCAACAGATTCACTCGCCGAACGTTGAACTGATTCGCGCCGGTAAGGTCCTCGACCACCCGGCCGTTGATGATGAACGTCGCCATCACCCGGACCCGCGGACCGTCGAATGTCGTCGAACGGAACTCGTATAGCAGACTGGGCACGCTCTCTCCAGCCTCCGTCGTCACCAGAAACCTCTGCCGCGACACCTGCTCCAGCCCGTGAACCGGATAGCAGATCTCCGGCCGATGCCACAACGCGCTGCGAGGTCGGCCGATGTAACCAACATACAAGCCAACCGTCCTGCCCGTGGCCCGGTCCCGATACTCGCGATTGAGAAAGTCGTCTTCCGCCGCGATGCGACGCGCCCGCTCATCCACGGGCACGTCACGCCCTTCCCACGCGCCCAGCCGCAACGGCAACGTCGACAACGGCGCGCGCAGCGGGACCGATCGCCCCAGGGCGCCCTCGATGTGCGCAGCCAACGACCGGTGAAGCAGGCCGCTCACGACCAGCACCCCGACCGTCACCCCGACGGCCATCCCCGCCGAACGGCACGACCGCACACCCGTTGCCGAACCTGGCTCACGCATACACCAGCTCGCTACGACTCCACCCGTGTGGCCCCGGCTTCAACCCGGGCCGGACCGGCTTCCCCCAGGCCCAAACGCACGGCCCGCGACCCCCGCGCCGACTGACCGCTGATAAAACGCAGAAACCAAAGCTCCAGCACCATCACCACCACCGCAAAGGGCATCATGCAGATGCCCGCGAAGTCGTGAAAGAACTTCTCCGCCAGCTCGCGATTGGCGTACTCAAACAACAGCACCGTGACGATCAGCCGAAGCGTATTCGCGACAATCGCCGTCGGGATACTCGACAGCACCACGATCGCCTTCTGCCACTTGGGCCGGTGGACCACGAATGCCAGAGCCGCCGCGACCACAATGAAGGCCGTCAGCATGCGCAACCCGCTGCACGCCTCCGCCACCGCGACCTCCGTCCGATCGCTCAAGCGAAGAACGTTCCCTTCCTTGCCCACCAGATAACCCATCAGTTCCAGACCGAAAACAGCCGATGAGCTGGCGAACGACTGCAACGGAACCGCAATGTTGTTGTGTACCCGCCCCGGAAAGGGAACCATCAACAACAAAAACGCGAGCAGCCATTTCAGCCGCCACGCGACTTCAAAACCGAATACGAACAGAACCACACCCGCCACCGTCAGAACGATCGAGTACCGCTCGAGCGACCCATACATGTCATACAGCCCGTACAACCGG
>JAPKGY010000924.1 GCA_026647385.1 Phycisphaerae bacterium
GCAAAACTTCAGTTTTGCAGGTGGCAGGTGAACCCGGAAGATTCAATCCCGACAAGTGAGCAGGGATGCGAACGTATTGTCGGGAGGGCAGGAAAAAGTAGTTCTCGGTAGGGGTAGGAATTTACAAGTTCGTTGATATGGACGGATCGGATGTATCGGGCCAACAGATCGAAGCCGGAGCGGATGGAGCCGTCGATCAGGTCGCAGGGATTGTTGGAGTTCCAGGTGACGCCGACGTTGGGATGATCGGCGGCTTCCATGATTTTGCGCATGTTGGGGGGCGAGCAGGTTTCCGGGCCATGGACCTCGACCCAGATTTCAACGCCGAGGTCGGCGGCGGCGGCCCCACAGGTGTGGAGTGCCCGGCCGATCTGCTCGATCGTGCGCGGGGGATCGATCCCCTTGGCGAAACCGTTCGGGCGGACTTTGACGCCTTGGGCTCCGACGTCGTGAGCCAGTTGGGCGAAGCGTTTGGTTTCCTCGACGTTGCGGCTGACGGCGGCGGGGTCGGCCTCGTGATACTGGCAGGTCGAGCCGAGGCCCCACAGCACGACGGGCGAGTCGGCGAACTGTTTACGTACCTCTTTTCGCTGGTTCGCGGTCAGGGCGGGCTCGACGCCGTGCTTGTGGCTGGTGCGGAGCTCGACCGCGGCCAGACCCAGCTCCGTGCAATTGCGAATGATCGTGGGCAGGTCCCAGTTCTTGGCGAGGTCGTAGGTGACCAGCCCGATCCTGAATCGGCGTTCGCCTGCCTCGCCCGGGGCTTGCGCGGTCGTGGTCTGCGCGCGGGCGGACGTGCCGGCCGTCGCGGTCGCGGCGAGCGCCGCGGCGGAGCGGCCCAGCAGTTGCCGTCGGTTCAATATGGGGTTCATATCCGCTATTGTAGTTGACCGCGGCGAGGATGCGAACCGGCGGGAACGATCCCTCAGTTGGCCGCGGTCGCCAGGGCAGGCTGGGCGGCGGGGGCGGTCCCGATCTGTTTCATGCTGCAGCAGTTGCGGCCTTTGTGCTTGGCGAGGTAGAGCTGCCGGTCCGCGGCTTCGAGCAGCATCTTGGGCGGGATAGTCGGGCTGACGCGGAGCAGCAGGGCTACCCCCACGCTGACGGTGACGCGGTGTTGCGTGCCCTCGAACTCCACGCTGCGCGACTCGATGGACTTGCGGATTTTGACCGCCAGGTGGGCGGCGGTCATTCGGTCCACGTTGGGCAGAATGGCCACGAATTCCTCTCCGCCGTAGCGGGCGACGAAGTCGGTGCCGCGAACCGATCCCGGCAGGCAGGATGCGACCGCGCGGAGCACCGCGTCGCCGGTGCGATGTCCGTAGGTGTCGTTGAATTTCTTGAAGTGATCCACGTCAAGCATGACGATCGCGAGTGACTGCCCCTTCTTCATGACCTCGCGCCAGGTCGTGGCGAACTGCTCGTCGAAGGCGGCACGATTGGGGATGCCGGTGAGGGCGTCGGTGCTCGCTTTCTTCTGCAGGCCGCGGTTTTCCGCGGAAATGAGTTCCGCCTGCAATTGGGTGGCGAGACTGAGTTCGCTCAAAACGGCTCCAGCCTCAGCCTGAATCTCGTCCGGGGTGCGCTGAATACCCTCGTTCACCGACAACAGGCGGGCCAGGTCGTTGAATTCCTTGGTGACGGTCTCCAGCGCGGCATCGAGTTCCTCCCGATCGTGGATGAACCCGGATTCGAGCAGCGATTCTCTCCGGACGGCCAGGGCGGAGTCCGGGCCGGCCTGGCAGAGGATGTCGGCCATGTCGGTGGCGGCGTTGAGAATGCACGCCAGCTTCCGGACCACCTCATCGTCGGTCACATTGCGCGGGTTGTGCTGATGCCGGGTGGCTTCCGCCATGCGTTTGGGAATGCCCCAGTCCAGCAGCAGGTCGGCGCCCAACTCATGATGGGAAATGCCCAGCGCGGCGGATTCATGGCGCTCGGTTCGACCCAGGGTGCCGCCGGCGACCTGCAGAACCTC
>JAPKGY010000925.1 GCA_026647385.1 Phycisphaerae bacterium
CTGCTCGTTCACCGGCTCGACGTAGTTCTTCAGGATCTGCACGCGGACGTCGAGAAGCGGGCCGAATTCGTTGTAGAGCGAATCGCGGCGCAGCAGCGCGTCGGGCGCCTTCCACAGCAGAACGGCGATCACCGCACCGATCAGGATCCAGACGATGTTTCGCTTGGGCATTGCGGCGACGTCTCCCGTCGGCATGGCCAAAAGTGCGATTCTGGCACCTTGAGCGGGGCTTGTCAACGCGGGCCGTGGAACCACCCGGGCGGAGGCGGGGCTCTCGCATTTGATTCGGCAGAGCAGCCCTGCCCCCCTGAGGACGCGGATGCTCTTCGGCAGCGACCGCATCGCCACGGACCACCAACCTCACTGGCGCCGGCGAAAACGCAGGTCAGAGTTTGGATGCGTTTGCCCTGGGGGGCAGCCCCTGATGTCGAGCGACGCTTGCTCGCGGCGCATCGCACCGTTAGACTCCCGTCGGCGCGCAAGCCCTGGTACATGCGGCGAGGGACTTGTGGAACGTGGTCGAATGCTCCCTGGCGTCCAGAGACCGCCCGGACGAGGCGACGAGGTGAACCAGTGGAGACCCCCTGCGAGAAGAATACGGCGGATACGTTGCTCCCGGCGGGACAAGCCCGGCAGCGTTCCGCGATCACATGGGCTGGCGTCGGGTCGATCCTGTTGCTGGCCTTGGCGTGGCGGCTTATCGGGATCCAGGCGACCCATGCGTGGCGCGACGAGGCCGTCACCCTGCTGCATTTGCATCACACGTGGTGGGATCTCATCACCCGTCTGCCGTGGGTCGAAGACTCGCCGCCGCTGTATTTCCTCGTCCTGAAAGCCTGGTCGATCCTCTCCACCTCCGAATGGACCCTGCGGCTGCCGGCCGTCGCGTCCGGGGTAGCCACGGTCGCGGTCCTCATGGCGGTCGGTCAGCGGATTCGGCCGGGCAGTTGGTGGACGGTCGGCCTGCTGGCCGCCCTGTCGCCTGTGCCGATTCACTACAGCCAGGAGATCCGCGTTTACGCGTTGCTGGCCTTGCTGGTCGCGATCTGTTTCTGGACGGCTGAGCGGATTGCGCGCGATCCGAGGTCGCGCCGCGCTCACTTCCTCTGGGGCCTCTTCGCCGTCCTGGCAGCGCATGGCCACGCGTTGGGGGTATTTGTTTTCCCGATGACCGGAGCTTATCTGCTTGTCCGGGCCTGGCCGAGATGGCGGGCGGCCTTCTCGCCCTGGTCCATCGTGACATGGCTGATCGGCTGCCTCCCGATGTTCTGGTACAACCTGCACTGGGCGTCGGTCCACAAGGAGACCGGCTGGTGGATCGATCCCCTGACACCCAACACACCCATGGATCTTGTGTACAACCTCAGCGGGGTGGTCTACCTCATCCAGGGGCTACTCAAGAGTCAGTACCCGCGTTTGAGCGACATGACCGACGGGATCGGCTACTTCATTCTCAACGGATCGGCTCTGCTGATCGTGGTGGCTCTCTGCCGCCGTGAGAGCCGTCAGGCGGCGACCGCACTCCTGGCGGCTGCGGCGACATACACTCTCCTGATGGTGGCGACCAGCCTGACGGGCGTGCCGAACATGATCGAGCGCACGATGCTGCCCGTCCTGCTGCCGCTCCTGCTGCTGGTCGGCGTGGGCGCCGCCCCCGGCGAATCCCGATGGCCCGGCGCGTGGGCCCCGGCCGGCTTGGCCGTTGTCATCGCCGCCCTGCTGGGATGGGGATGGGCCTTGATCGCAACGATGCCGGAAACCCGGTATGAACGCCGCTTCGCGCACACCGAGTGCTTCCAGTGGATCGCCTCGCAACTCGGGCAGGACGATATGGTGGTCATCACGCCAAGCTGGCTGGAAGACTCGGCCGCCTATTACCTGACCAACGCCGCCGGCGAGCAGTTCTTCACGACCGACGCGCCCATCTACGCCGGCAGACCGCCCCGCCATACGCTCGCCCATCATCGAATTACCGTC
>JAPKGY010000926.1 GCA_026647385.1 Phycisphaerae bacterium
ATCGCTGACCAGCCGCATCAGCCAGGATTCCCGCTCGCCTTCACGTTCGGTCTTGTCCAGTTTCAGGATACGTTTGCGCATGAGCAGCAGTGCGAGCACGAACCGGAACTGCCGATGCACGTCCGAGTCCTTCTCCTCGAGTCGCAGGAACAACTGAGTGAGCAGGGCGTGATCGACCGCCACCGGGCCTGCCGGCTTGTTCCGGACCGGCACGCGGGCCCGCCAATAGCAGAAATGCCCCTCGGGCGGACCGGTCCACGTGTCCTCGGCGTAGTCGCGGCGCTCGAACCCCTGCGGCGTCTCGAAAAGGACGGCGTAGTAGGACTCCCCCTCAGCCAGGGGCCGGCCGCTGGCCGAACACTGACCGCTGGTTCTTGAAACTTCCCATTCACTCTGCATCGATATCCCTATCCCCCGAGCCCGGCGACTCCGGCGCCACCGGTCCGGGCCCCGGCACGGGTCCACCACTCCCCGCGGCCGGCGCCGCCGGCGCTCCCGGCTGAGCCTGAGCGACCGGAGGTTCGAACGCCTCGTCCTCCTGCTCCTGCGGGTCGAGGTACACTTCCTCGAAGTCCATCGCATCCACTTCGCGCCGCAGCAGACAATAGGCGATGGTCGATCCGGATAGGAAATAGCTGGCGGCAAACGCGCAGAGCGCCCCGACGACCACAGCCAGCCAGAGCCCGACCAGGAACGCCCCCACCGTATCCCCGACCTGAGCGCCGAGCGGCATCCGATCCGGCAGCAACTGGTCCCAGGTCGGCGCGGGCCAGAGCGTGTCGATCTTCGTCGCGTGGGCATCCCCGGTGCCAGGCCGATCGGTACCCGCCAGGCCCGCTCCGACGAACAGGCGAGCCCCTTTCAGGCCCACGAGCACGAACAGTCGCACGAACAGATAACAGATCGCGCCGTAGACCGTGAGCACGGCCGCATAGAACGCCGCCCGCCAAGGCCGGCTGAACACGTAGCTGTAACCCCGCGAGAAGGCGTCGAACGCGTCCGACCCTTCGACCGCGATGGTCGGCCACATCAAGGGCCAACCCGACACTCCGCCGATCACCGTGGCCGCCATCAACAGCCCCGCCGCCAGGGCGAGCCCCATCCCCAGGCCGCCGACGATCCCGCCCACCGCCGGGACGGCCGTCACCACCCCGCCGAGCAGCAGCAACACTCCGATGCCCAGCACGAAGCCGACCGGGAACAGCGGAGCCGTCGCCAGGCTGAGCACCTTCCGCTGAGCGAATCGCAGCGCCGCCCCCGGCGAAAGCTGTTCGTCGCGGGCAATGTTCAGCGCCGCCATCCGGCAGATCGCGCCGCCGGCCAGACCCCAGATCACCAGAGCCGGCACCCAGAACAACACCGCGAACCCCAGGTGCTCCATCACCATCCATTGCAGCCCGCGCAGCAGGAGCACCGCGCACGGGAGCACGCCCAGCCCCTCGATCGCGTCGTACGCTTCCTCCTCTCCCTCCAGAGCCCTTCCGACGGGCATCGCGCCGGCGGCGCGCGCGGTGAACACGTGCGCCAGGCCGTCCGCGAAGTTCAGGTGCGTCGCGGCGCTCACCATCTGTCGTCCCACACGCCGCTCGAACTCGATGAAGCTCGCGTAGACGCCCCGAGGCCTGATCGACTCCACCCGGCCATAGGCGCCGACGCAATCCGCCGCCCGCCGGGCGATCTCCGCGTTCGCTTTATCCTCATCCCCTTCGTTCCTGGTCTGCTCGCGGGCGGCCTTGACTCGCGCCTCGTGCACCGAGCGAATCTTGTCGATGGCCATATCGAACGCCTCGTCGGGGTCGTTCGCCAGGCGGTCGTCAAGCTTCTCCGGCACTTTCTCGCCGATCTGTGATGGCGGTTTTGACTTTTCCCGATGTGATTCGACTCAAGGCGGTGGAGGATCGCTCCATGATCGGATTCGTCGCCGGGGACCCGCGTCCGCGCGACGGGTGGGGCTGGATCGCCACCATCGCGGTTG
>JAPKGY010000927.1 GCA_026647385.1 Phycisphaerae bacterium
GGTGGGGCTACGACAAGGATGAAACGAAGTTCAAGAGTTCCGAGTACGTCATCCGCATGCTGGCGGACATCGTCTCAAAGGGCGGCAACCTGCTGCTCAACGTCGGCCCGTCGCCGGAAGGCACGATCGGACCGAACGAAACGAAGACGCTCGAAGAGACTGGTCGATGGCTCGACAAGTACGGCGAAGCCATCTACGGGACCACGGCTAGCCCGTTCCGGTACCTCCCCTTCCATGGGCGATGCACCGTGAAAGGCAATACCCTCTATACGATCGTGTTCACCTGGCCCAGGGATCGTCGGCTCCTCCTGCCCGGTTTGAAGAATGAAGTCCGGAGCGTGCGGCTGCTGGGCGACCCCGATGCGAAGATCTCCGCGCTCCAGGTCGCACATTACCTCTCTGAGGCGCCTATCCGGCATTGGGATGTCGGAGTCAGCCTGCCGGACCAGGCACCGGACCCGGTGGCCAGCGTCGTGGCAATCGACCTGGAAGGCCCACCGGCCATCAATGAGTCTCAAATGATGCGGATGCTTGGGCAGGGGCCCCAGGGAACCATTGATCTGCCAATTGTTTTCGGCGATTTGCGAGGCCGACACGGGCAGCGCATGCGCCTCGCGGCCGCGGACGGCGAGGTCCACGCGGGCAACTGGATCAACCAGAACGACTTCATCACGTGGGAGTTCATGTCCGCCAAACCGGGCAAGTACGAGGTCGGCCTGGTTTACGCGGCCGACAAGGAGTCCGAGGGCGGCACATTCGAGGTGGTGGCCGGCTCGACAGAGGCCGCCACCAGCGCGCCGGCCGGCGCCTCTGCCCGGCAAGAGATCACCATGGCCATGGTTGACCAACTGGCCGCGAAGGGCTCATCCTGCGAAGGAGCCGTAACCGCCACCGGCGGCACAACCGCGTTCGAGACCAGGCGGGTGGGCACGCTTACCCTGCCCGCAGGCAAGTGCCTCCTGGCCATCCGGGCCAAGAAGATCAACCAGGATACGATCCTGATGAACCTGAAGCGGGTGGGGTTGAAGCCCGCGGAGTAATATCAGGAAAGCCCTGAGTTCGCGCGCCCTCGTGACGCTCGGAGTCGGGGCAGCCTGAAGCCTGTTACTCGAATAATCCGCGTATTCGTATCCAACCGGCGATCACTCGACGCGATCCGTATTACTCGCTGCAACCCGGGTCGGCCGGGATGTCCGAGCCGCTGAAGCAGCGTTGGATGATGGCGAAGTCGCTCAAGTCGACGTCAGTGTCCCTGTCGAAGTCGCGACTTTCGCACCCGGCGGCCAGAGGGACGGCGGGCCCGGATGCGCAGGACCGAAAAGCGGCCAGGTCCGTTGCGTCCACATCGCCGTCGTTATTGAAGTCGCCGGGGAGGATTGGCGGAGCCTCGTAGGCACCTATGTCGACGATCGGCGCGGTTCCGCAGGTGCCCGGTGCATGGGGGCAATCCATGGTCGACGGATCATTCATGAACCGCGGCTGTCCGGCGAGGTCGGTGGTGAGACCCGCAGGAACGGCGGCATTGTTTCCGGCGTCGATGCACGGCGAGCCGGGACGCAGGCGCAAGTCGCCGGCAGCCCTATCGATAAAGAGCGGATCGGCGTCGACGTTGCCGGTGCCGGCATAACCATTCTGGATGCAGCAGTAGGTGACGACGGGCGTTGTTTCTCGGGCTGCGATCTGCTGCTCTCCCGGAACCCCGCCCGTGGCCGAATTGCCCCAGAGAATGCAGTTGGTCAAGTTGGCGGGGATGCCGCCTAGAAAGACGCCGCCGCCCTCATTCGCCCGGTTGCCGGCGAAGGTGCAGTTGATCAAGTCGATCGGGTTGAGAAACTGGCCGCGGATGCTGTAAATCGCGCCTCCCTGGTACCCGGCGGAGTTTTCGCTGAAGGTGCAGTTGGCCACCAAGGCGTTTCCATAAACGGCCAATGCCCCACCTGAGTAGGCGGCCTGATTACGGGTAAAGACGG
>JAPKGY010000928.1 GCA_026647385.1 Phycisphaerae bacterium
GGCGCCGGTCATGCAGGGTGTGAAGCTGCCCTTGCATCGGCGCGCATGGGGATGCGCACCGCATTACCCCTCTAAAACCCCGCGCCAACCATAATCAACGCGGTCCCGCTCGGCGACACGCGGACATATCGCCACCGCCCACGTCCGTAGCCGAAGAACGGACAGTATACCCACGCATTCGCGCGTGTCAAACGCCCCGCCGGACGCCCACGCCGCCCAGCCTAGCTGGACAAACGGTCGCCCGAGGAACATCCCCAACACTTTCCAGTCGCCCGACCCGATCGCTTTAACCAGATATAACACCTTTTTTGCCAAGACGTTACAGAGAACGGGACATCCCAGCGACAACCACCGGCCGATAATCGCGGCCTCCCGGATCGAACAAACAAGTCCAGCCGGTCCCAACGGGATACGCCGACGTGGCGCTTCGAGCGCGGCTCGACTTTTGTTCCCATTCCGAGCACCCGGCGGGCTGAACCCTCCGCGGCGGGGAGGACCCGGCGCGCCCAGGGTCGCACCGGACCAGGGCTCCACAGCCCGAGGGTTTGCGGTCCCGGCCGGGGCCGTCTTGACCCCTCCGCCCGTCAGCGCTACGATGCGGCCCGGACCTGGGAAACAATCCAAATGAGAGTCTCCATGAAGCGAACCAACTTCTCGCCGCAGCTTGCGAGGCTGCTTTTCATCCGGGGGGTCTGTCGGGCGGTTCTGCCCATTGCGGTGCTTTGGGGTATCTACGACTGGTACTGGATTCGCCCGCTGTACGCGATCGTTTTCGCCCTGCTGACCGGCAATTACGTGCTCATGTACGTCTTTTCGTGGGTCGCGCCGCATCTGTTGCGCGGGCCCTGGACGATTCGCCCGATCCAGACCTGGATGCTGCTGGTCAACGCGGTCCTGCTGCCGATCGTGTTTTACCGCACCCGGGGCCGATGGCCTTGGGGCTTCATCGCCATGCAAATCCTGATGGTGGCCGCCCTCTACGTGGCCACCGCCATCATGTTCTACCTCAACAAGCGCCTGCCCATGTCGAACCTTTTCCAGACCCGTCGCGGCGGCCTGATCCCCCCGCCGCCACCTAAGCCAGGTCAACCGTCCACGCCAACCGTGCCGTGACCGTCTGAGGACAGCTTTTAGCGGCATCGGCGGGCACTCTCCGTCGTGTTCGGCCAACCGGTGCATTGGCTCGGGCCCGGCAGGGACAGGCGGACAACCCGCCCATTCGATGGTCGGGGAACGCATTCGGCCAGAAGAGGGAGATTCGCACCCGGCCGCGGGCGTCCCGTGGTATACTGGTTGCAGAAGCTCCGGGGGCGAACAGGCCGGGCGGAGCGGTATCATTCAAGCCCCCCAGAAACCCCGTTCCACAGGGAGGTCGGATCATGAGGCTCCCCATTACCCTTTTGGCAGCGGGTATGGTGACGGCGATCTGCGCACCAGCGCCGGCGGTCTGCCCGAGCGGCCTGACGCCGGAGATCTTCTGCGACGACTTCGACTGCTATTGCCAGGACAGCCCGTGCCATCAGAGCCCGCCCGGCAAATGCGTTCCGGGCGCCCCCAAGGACAACGCCCCGATGCGGCAGGTCTGGCTCCTGACCTCGGTGAACGAGTTCGACAACAGCGGTTGCGGATCACAGTTCAACATCGAAGATACGCTCCTGGTTTTCTCCGAGCCATTCGGCAACGGCCTGCCCAACCAGGTCAGCGGCCAACTCGGTCACACCACGGTCACCCTCATCGACGACATCAAGGCCGCCCTCGGCGATCAGTACAACGCCGTGCGCGGAACGGACGCTCACCCGCTGGTCATGACGTTCAACGTGAACAACCAGACGGACGACAAGATCTTCGCCGCCAACGTCTTCATGGAACTCTCGCTGGGCGCCGACCGGGCATCGACCGACTTCGTTTACGCGCCCGATTGCAGCACCTACTGCACTCCGCCGGTCTACCTCGCCGGCCGGCCGG
>JAPKGY010000929.1 GCA_026647385.1 Phycisphaerae bacterium
GTCACGCAGTACGGCAAGCCCAAGATTCACCGGAAGCCGTACTTCCGCCTCGAGTTCGCCAACGGCGCGGTGCTGTACTTCCGGCGGAATGACCGTCGACCATCCTCCCGCACCTGCCCTTTACGCCTGGCGCTCCTCCGTCTACTCTCTTCGGTTGGCCGGCCTCCACACCGGCGAGCGGCGACTCGATTCGCGGAATGCGGAGCCTCCTTCATGCAGCCGTTCTCACGCGAAAAGATCGAGAACTGGGTCGGAGATTTCTGCGGCTCGGACGAGGTGCGGTCGTTCTCCACCGGCACGCGCGAGTACGCGCCGGAATTGCTCACCCGCTTCCTGGTCGCAGCCTGCGAGGTCCGCGACGTCGAGCTGGAGGACGTCGAGGAGCCCGATCTCAAGTCTTCGCTGCTCAAACTGGCCGGGCTCCAACTGCCCGCGAGCGTCAAACAGGAGGTTCCCGCGCTGTGTGCCGCCCTGCTGGCCGACTTGCAGACCCAAGGGCGCCTGGCCGGCGGCAGACTGCTCGCCGCTTACGTCGGCGCCCTCAAGGATGCCTTCGCCGACGCCGCCAGCGGCAAAACCAAACCGGTCAAACGCCCCGGCAGCCGCATCGGCCGAAACGACCCCTGCCCGTGCGGCAGCGGGAGGAAGTACAAGAAGTGTTGCGGCAAGGACTGAGGCGAATGGGAACGTTGGCAAATGACGAATCAGGGGGGTGGCGGGATAATGTGGATGGAATTCACCGTGCGCGATCCCGCTCAGGCGTCCCGAGCGTAGAAGGCCGACTGCGGGGCCGGCACGTTCTTCGTCCGCCCAGCGACGGCGGGTACCCGACTCCTTTCGATGCTCTGAAAAAGGGGGCGATGATCGATCGCAAACGAAGCCGGCCCGACAGGTACACCCATTCCGCTTTCGATTATCACGATCCGTCCCTCGCCGCGCGAGGGACACCCCGTTCGACCATGAGGCACCCGCTCCCGGTCTTTCGCATGTCAAGAAGAAAGGCGAGCCATCTCGCGGCCCGCGACTAGAATTCCTCGGCGTACTCGCCGATCCGCGTTGGCCGGCCGGGAGAAACCGGGCTGGCGAGTCGGGTGGGTGCTTTGAGAAGTTCCGGTTTCGTTGTGGACCGCGCGAAGGTGGTCCGCCCCAGGAGTTCCAATGTCCGCTGTGGCGTTGATTACCGACTTGATGTTCACTGCCAAGGTAAAGGGGACGGCTGACCTGATCGGCCTGCGGCTCAAAGTCGTCCGCGACCTGAGTGTGTTATCGGAGGAGATCGCAGCGGGTGTCGACCTGGCGATCATCGACATGAACGCCGACGGCGTCGATACCGTCGAGGCGATCCGCCGGTGCAAGTCGGCACCGCAACCACCGGCCGTCCTGGCGTACCTGTCGCACGTGCAGAAGGATCTGGCCGACGCTGCCAACGCGGCCGGCGCGGACCTGGTTCTGCCCCGCTCACGATTCAGCGCCGAGTTGCCCGAGCTGCTGCGGCGTTTCGCAAATCGGCCCTGAACGGACGGGCGGAGGTGGCATTGCAGATTGGAGATCCCAGGTTTCGGACGAGGGCCGGCTCCGGCCGGCCTGCTCCCCTGTTTTTGCCCCTCGTCATGGCGCGGCGGCATACGCCGCCCCGGGCTGTGCAAACTGCACAGGCGAAACCGACGGAAAAGCCGGCCTGGAACCGTTTGGGCGAGGTGTGTTAACTCTCAGCCTCGACGCGAGTTGACAGACCGGCGCGGGGGAATTAGGTTCTCGACTTTTGGTTCGTCGCCCGGTCCGGCGAAGGCGCGGTTCGGACCGGGGTCGCAGGCGGGCAAGTTGCGGGGCCCACCTTCCGAAGACGATCGTTTTCCCGAATTAACGCCGGTCAACGGCTTATCGACCAGCAAGGGCAAGGCCCGGGAGAGAGAGCTACGATGGCAACGAAGTGGGTTTACAAGTTCGGCCATGGCAAGGCTG
>JAPKGY010000093.1 GCA_026647385.1 Phycisphaerae bacterium
AAACCGCGAGCGGCGTGCGCGGGAGCTGCTTGGCGGCTGTGAGATAGTAACTCTGCTTGCCTGCCGGCGAGCCGATGCGATCCACATGCGCCAGGCGGAGGGAATGGAGGTGCCCGATCTCGACGGCTACTACTCGCCGCGCACGAATCGGGTCGCGCTGCTGTTCCGCGAATCGCACGCCGGCGAGGTGTCGGCGGGCGAGGTGAAACCGGCCGTCGCGGGCGAAGGCGCCACCGAACCGCTCAGGCGCCCGAATGGTTACATCGGCGAGCGGTCGGGGGCGTTTCCGAGGAGGGAGGCCCACGAGGCCGCCCATCAGTTGGCGTTCAATAGCGGGCTGCAGAAGCGGGGCGTGATGTATCCCTTCTGGGTGGCGGAGGGATTGGCGACCGCCTTCGAGACCGATTCCGGGCAGGGGCCCGGGGCGATCAATGTGACGCGCTGCAGGCACCTGTTGGCCGCTCGGCGCAAGGGCTCGCTCGTGCCTCTGTATGAATTCCTGGTGTGCGTGCAGGTGCGTTTGGAGAACACCCAACGGGTACAGGAGACCTACGGCCAGGCATGGGGCGTCTTTCACTATCTGTTCACGCAGCATCCGGCCCGGCTTCGGGAGTATCTGCGGAGCCTGGCTGAATACGCTCCGGGGCAGCAATCGCTGGTCATCCGCCGGAAGCTGGTGGCCGAGGCGCTGGGGCCGCCCGATGAACTCGAGGCCGGCTGGCAGGCGCTGCTGGATCGTCTGGAAGCGAACACGGTGCCGGACGATCCCGTGCCAACACCCCCGCGGGTAGGCGAGATGCTGCCTTAATTGCTCACATCGCTGCCCGTGCGGGTCTGCCCGCTTCGCCCGATCAAGCCAGCGCCGGCACGTCCATCCAGCGCCGTTGTAGCCAGGATTGCAGGCCGAGTTCAGCCAGTTGCACGCCTTTGGCGCCTTCGAGCAGGGTCCATTGGAACGGGTCGCCGCGGACCACGTGTTTGAGGAAGAGTTCCCACTCGGCCTTGAAGGCGTTGTCGTATTCGCGGACGTCGGGGACGGGCATCCAGTTATCGAAGAAGCGGATCGGATTGGGCACGTCGGGGTTCCAGACCGGGCGGGGGGTGGCGCCGGCAGGCTGTATCCAGCAGTCGCGCAAGCCGGCCACCGCCGAGCCGGCGGTCCCGTCGACTTGCAAGGTGAGCAGGTCGTCGCGGCGAACCCGCACACACCAGGATGAGTTGATGTGGGCGATGGCGCCGCCCTCGAGCTGGAACGTGGCATACGCGGAGTCGTCGGCGTCGGCGGTGTAGGGCTTGCCGGCCTCATCCCACCGCTTGTCGATATGGGTGGCTCCGAGGCACGAGAGCGCCCGCACCTGGCCGAACAGGTTATCCAGCACGTAGCGCCAGTGGGCGAGCATATCGAAGATGATGCCACCGCCGTCTTTCTTGCGGTAGTTCCATGAGGGGCGCTGGCAGGGGACCGTATCGCCCTCGAATACCCAATAGCCGAACTCGCCGCGTACCGAGAGGATACGCCCGAAGTAGCCCTGATCGCGCAGCGTGCGGAGTTTGAGCAGGCCGGGCAGCCAGAGCTTGTCCTGGACGACGCCGTTTCGCAGCCCGGCCTTCTCGGCCATGTGGTACAGTTCGAGGGCGTCGGACGTCGATAACGCGGTCGGCTTCTCGCAATAAACGTGCTTGGCGGCCTGGATCGCCTGTTTGACCGCAGCTGCCCGCCGATCGGTCGTCTGGGCGTCGAAGTAGACCTTGTTTTGCGCGTCCGCCAGGGCTTCGTCGAGGTTCGTCGTCCATTTCTGGACGCCGGCGATCCGGGCCAGGTGGGCGAGCTTGGCGGCGTTCCGGCCCACCAGTACGGGGTCGGGCATGATGACCTCGCCTTCGCCGAGCTTGACGCCGCCTTGCTTCATGATCGCCACGATCGAACGCAGCAGGTGCTGGTTGGTGCCCATGCGTCCGGTGACGCCGTTCATGACGATTCCGATGGTGTGGATCTTGATTTGCGACATGGTCCATCCTCTCGCCGGTGGTTCCCCCGATGTCGGGCGATCAGGTTTCCTTTGGTTTTTCGGTACACTGAGGCCAGGCGCCTTCGGGCAGCGGGGGGGCTTCGGCGCCCGCGCGAGGCAGCGTGCCGGTCAGCTCCTGCCGCCAGTGGGCGACGTCGCCGGCCGGCCCGTAAACGTAGATCATCTTCAGCGGCGAGTCGCCGATGTTGGTCAACTGGTGAAACTCACCGGGCGGGATGAAGGCCGCCTGGCCCGTGGAGAGCACCTGCCGTTCCCGGCCCACGCACATCTCACCCGTGCCCTCGACGATGAAGTAGATCTCCTCCTGCTCCTGATTGTGCCAGGGGACCTGCCCGCCGCGAGGTTCCAGGGTGACGAAGCCCATGCAGAAGTTGCGGCATTGGATCGGCGACAGGCCGCCGACGATGTTCCGAGTGCGGCGGCGGGCGGGATAGGTACGACCTTCAGTCTTGGCCAGGTCGGCAACGATCATTTCACTTCTCCTGGGTCGCACGGCGAGCCGGACGGCGATGCAACCATGCGATCGGCGAACATTCTTTCCCGAAAGGCTCCTTCTTGGCTGCGGGCCTCAAAAAGGCGGTCCGCCTCAGGGGCCCCAGAATACGAGGTAGGGCTCGCTACGGGCAAGGCGTTGCACGTACAGGCCGACCTCGCGCAGGTGATAGTCCCCCCACATGCTCGATTCGCCGCTGGGGACCTTTCTGCCGGGGGGGACGTGGTCCCAGCCGTTGGGTCGATGGTAAACCGAGTGGAGCAGCAGGCCCTGATGGTTGGGGTCCACGCTCAGGTAGGTGTCGGTGAGCAAGGTCCGGACAACGCCGAGGCCCGCCTGGGTATACCGGCGCCCGTGATCGGCCTCGCCCTTGGCGTGCAGGTAATGGCCTAATCGTAGCAAGCCCTGGGCGGCGATGGCTGCGGCGGAGCTGTCAACCGGTTCATAGTCGTTGAAGGGGTCCGCCGGCCTGTCCTGATAGCCATCCAGCCACGCCAGGCCCGGCGCGCCGGTATCCCAGTAGGGCACGCCGTCGGTCGGGGTGATTTGGATGTAAAAATCACAGGTCGCCTGGGCGGCTTCGAGCATGAAAGCCTCGATCTCCTGCCGGTTGCCGATCGGCCCGAGATCCCGGACCGAGAGGGTTGCCAGGAACTCGAGCTGTTCGGCGAACCCGCACATGACCCAGGCCAGGCCGCGGGTCCAGGTCGAGAAGGGGGAGTAGCCCTGCTGCGAGTTCGGGCAGCGGTAGTTGCCGTCGGCCACGTTGAAAATGCACTCGTGGGCGGTCCGCCCGCGAACGTCGTATGCATCCCGACCTTGGCCGTAGTAGACCGCATGTCGCGCCGTGGTACGGGCATGGGTCACGAGGCGTTCCAGAAGCGAAACTTTGCGTTCATTCTCGTCCATCAGGATGTGGCCCAGCCGGTGGGCGACGGCCAGTGCGCGGAGCGATCGCATGGTGTCGGCGAAAAGGGAGTGGGGGCCGTTGAAGGAGTGGATGTACCCGCCGTCGCGGGTGGCGGTCCACCGCTTGGCCTGGACCGCTCCGGAGACCTTGAGGGCCAGTTCGTAGAAGCGGCGCTCCCAGTCGTTGGCGGGAATCCGGTCCTCGCGAGCGAGGCGGAGCAGGTTCCCGTAGGTGCTGACGTTGTTGAAGCCGTGGTCGTGTACGCCGAAATGGGTCAGATGCGGGCCCATCCGTTCGATCGTCCGTTGGCGACCCAGTTGGAGCATGTCGGCGTCGCCGGTGGCGTCGAACTGAAGGATGGCTGACCCGTATTGGAAGCCCTGGGTCCACTCGGTCCAGCCCCGACTGGTGTATCGTCCCTCGATCGTATAGACCGGAGAACCTTGCGTCAGATCGTATTGTTCTTCAATGAGCCGGATCTTGTCGACAGAAAGAGACCACATGCGCTGTAACGCAGGCAGCAGGTCCGCCGGTTTGAGTGGGTTGTCGCTGGCAATCATAGCTCTTTTGAGTGCCTCCGAAACGATCGTGTGGGTACGGGATGCGTCGACTCGGACACAGTATAGTGCCACTCGCGGGTTAGATCGAGCCGGGATCGCCGACGCAGCTTTTTCCCTATTGCCCGAACGCAAAAGCGCGTGCATGTTTAAGATCTGGGGACAAGGCACGCCTAGCCGCGCGTTCCGCGCGGAAGGAGCCAGGGATGGACGGGGCTGCCCACATCGTGGCGCAAGGGATTTGCCAAGCGGGGTATTCGGTTTCGATCTGCCCGAATAGCGGTTACGGCCCGACCGTCGTCGCGACGCGCGAGGACGGTCGCAGGCTGGAGGCCACCGCCGCCTCGGATCTGGAGGCCATGGTGGAAATCAGCCGTCGGGTCCTGCTCGAGGATCTTGGCCGTCGAGGGCTCCACCACTGAGAGGGGGTGTGAGAAGCCCGGGGACCGTTCCCCTTTGCGCCGGTACAAAGGCTGGGTATGGCATGGTGTGGGCCGGTACGTCCCAAGCCTGCTGCGAAATGGGGACTGCCCCCTTCTCCCAGGGCTTCTGGCACACCTTCTGAGACCGGATGGTCCCGCGTAATCCTGCGTGTGCGTTCCAATTCGGCGTAAGATCCGGCGGAATCGGTATGCCGCCTTCGCGGGAGCCGGTGCCGGGCGGCCAGGAACGCTCCCTCTTTGACATTCTGACTTCAGCTGTCGGAAACCAGCGGTTCATCCGATCCGGGAAGCCATCCGCCCTTTCGGTGCTTGTCCGAGTGGGAGGAAGGGGGGGCGGTCGTCGGCTCCTCGTCGAGGTAGCGGCAATCATGACCGAAGCCAGGCCCTCATTGCCCAGCCGGCCTCCGGTGTCTGGCTCAGAGCCGGTTGCGATGTAGCCCGCGGCGCGGGCTTCCCGACCCGCGAACCTCAGTTTCGTGGTAAACGTCGGCTTCCTGGCCAACATGGGCAAGATGCCCGGCAAGATGCCCATGCCAAAAACCGGCCACATCGCAACCGGCTCTCTGGCTCATCCTTTTCGTTGCCTTGGGAGCCTCGGTATGATACCATTCCTGACATGACCTCTGGGCATTCACATTGCGGGAGGGTCTTTGGCGACCGGGCCCAGCGCCACCAGCCACGGCGCCCAGTAGACCGCCGCAATCGGCCACTCCGGTCCGGTATTGGCTCGTAGACCCGGAAATCCGTAAACTACCCGGCTCTGATTATAAGTTTTGCGAAAAATGTCCGCCGCGCTCCCCGTAGGAGGGGAGCATCGGCGGGAATGGATACGAGGAGAACATCCGTGGCGATAGCGTACAACAAGCGGACGTGTGATTGTGGGACGTTGCGGGCGGGCGACATCGGGAAGGAAGTGATCCTGGCGGGTTGGGTGAACAACTACCGCGACCATGGCGACAATCTGGTGTTCATCGATCTGCGGGACCGGGGCGGGCTGACCCAGTGCCGGTTCAACGTGGATACCGATCCAGCCGCGACGAAGGTCGCCCGCACGCTGCGAAAAGAGGACTGCATCGCGGTGCGGGGCGAGGTCATCACTCGCGGCGAGAACGTCAACCCGAAGCTGCCGACGGGCGAGATCGAGGTGAGTGTCCACGAGGTCGACGTGCTGAGTAAGTCGCAAACTCCGCCGTTCGAGGTGGCTGAGCACGTCGAAGCCAACGAGGACCTGCGGCTCAAGTACCGGTTTCTGGACCTGCGCCGCCCGCCGATGCAGCGGGCGATGATCACGCGGCACAGAACGCTGCAGGCGTTCCGCAACTTCTACTACAACGAGGGATTCCTCGAGATCGAAACGCCCATTCTGACGAAATCGACGCCGGAGGGTGCGCGGGACTACCTCGTGCCGTCGCGGGTGTTCCCGGGGAGCTTCTATGCCTTGCCGCAGTCGCCGCAGATCTTCAAGCAGTTGCTGATGATGAGCGGCCTGGACCGCTACATGCAGATCGCGCGGTGTTTCCGGGACGAGGATCTGCGGGCCGATCGCCAGCCTGAGTTCACCCAGGTGGACCTCGAGATGGCGTTCGTGGACGTGGACAACGTGCTCGACGTGGTCGAGCGGTCGCTGGCATACGTCTGGAAGGAGGTGCTGGGCGTGGAGGTGCCCGTGCCGTTCCGGCGGATGTCGTACGACGAAGCCATGCGGGACTACGGCAGCGACAAGCCGGACTTGCGATACGGGATGAAGCTGATCGACGTATCGGAGGTCGCCCGCAAGAGCGACTTCAAGGTGTTCCACGAGGCCCTGGGCGGAGGCGGGGTGGTGAAGGCGATCTGTCTGGCGGGCGGCGGCGACATGACCCGCAAGGAGAGCGACGGTCTGACGGCCGAGATCCAGGGCGTCGGCGCGGGCGGGCTGCCGCTGTGCAAGGTCGCGGACGTCGGCGGCAAACCGGGCTTGCAGACCGGGATCGCCAAGTTCTTCAACGAGCAGACGGCTGCGGAGCTGATCGAGGCGGTCGGCGCGACGGTCGGGGACATGGTTTTCTTCGCGGCCGGCACCTTCGGAAACGTCTGCAAGCACCTGAACTGGCTGCGGACCACGCTGGCCGAGCGCCGCAAGCTGATCCCCAAGGACAAATGGGAATTCCTTTGGATCGTGGACATGCCGGCCTTCGAGTGGTCGGAAGAGGAGAAGCGGTGGGTGTTCATGCATCATCCGTTCACCATGCCGCACGACGAGGATCTGAGTTTCCTGGAGAGCGATCCGGGGCGGGTGCGGGCGAAGTGCTATGACTCGGTGCTCAACGGAGTGGAACTCGGCAGCGGGTCGATCCGTATTCATCGGCAGGACGTGCAGAGCCGGATTTTCCGGATGCTGGGGCTCAGCGACGAGCAGGCGATGGGCAAGTTCGGCCACCTGATGACCGCGTTGCAGTACGGTCCGCCGCCGCACGGCGGATTGGCCCTGGGGCTGGACCGGATGGCGATGCTGCTGGCCGGCGCCCCGAGCATTCGCGACGTGACCGCGTTCCCCAAGACGCAGAAGGCCTACTGCCCGCTGACCGATTGCCCGAGCGAGGTGGACGGCAAGCAGCTGCGGGAACTCGGCATCGATCTGGACGCAGCCACCAAGGCGAAACGGACGGCGAAGGAGAGTTAGCGGGTGGATCATCAGACCGGTAGCCGCATCATTCTTCGCCACGAGGTAGAGCCCCATCG
This sequence comes from Phycisphaerae bacterium, assembly GCA_026647385.1. Lineage (GTDB taxonomy): Bacteria > Planctomycetota > Phycisphaerae > UBA1845 > PWPN01 > JAPKGY01. The sequence goes on from JAPKGY010000093.1 coordinate 7,155, forward strand.
ACGGTTGACGATCCCTAGCCACCGTGAACTTGCCAAGGGCACGCTGAGGGCGATCCTTCGCCAGGCGGGTCTGTCGATCGAAGGTTTCGTCGCCCTGTTGTGACGAGGATTGTGAAGAGACGGCGGCAAGCTGGGTCGAGGGGTTTGCCGCTGCCTGGCGTACTTCCGCCTCATTGGGTGGAGTCCGGTGTGATTGGGATTGACGATACCTTGATCTGGAGCGATGGGTGGTGTACCGGTCTCGCCGGCGAAGCCCGGCCCAGCCCCAGCCGAAAGGACGGCCAGGCTCACGCAGCCTTGAGGTAACCGCTGTAGCCGGCGATGACGGCGGAGGCGATCAGGAGGATCAGGCCGCCAGCCAGGCGCGTGCGGGTTCTTGCGCTGGTTCCGCGCCACTCGCCCAGGAGGATGCCGAGCAGGGTACTAAAGAGGATGGCGCTGGCCATCAATACCGCCCAGCCGATGTAGGCGGTTCGACCCATGGCCGGTTCGCCGGTCTTGAAGCAGATGAACTGGGAGCACCAGATGGCGCCGGCCAAACCGGCAAAGAACAGGTTGCCGATCAGCGGCGTGCCTTCGCGCGCGTAGTCGCCGAGCGTCTTGTTGGTCATGTTGAGATAGAGGCAGTACAGGAAGTTGATCACGAACCCGCCCAGCAGGACGACGACCAGTACGGGCATTCCCTTCCAGGTGGCGGAAGTCATCGGCTCGATCGTTTGAGCCAGTTCCTCGATCTTGGAGCCGCCCTGGAGCCCGAAGCTCATGGCGGAACTCATCAGCCCGGAGAAAACGGCGATGATGAGCCCTTTCTTGAAGTTGTATTCCGCGACGGCTTTCTTCTTTTCTGCTTCGGGCAGTTCGTTCTCCTTGGACATGCCGGCCAGGCCGACAAGAACGATGCCCACTAAGGATACGATCACGCCCACGAGCGCGGTCTGCGCGGCATTCGTATCGACCAGGCTGGCGAGATTGCCCTTGATGACGGGTGGGATGAGCGTGCCGGCCGCCGAGCACAACCCGCAGCCGATCGCCAAGCCCAGTCCGACGCCGAGGTAACGGATCATGAGGCCCCAGGTCAGCCCGCCGACGCCCCACATGGCCCCGCAGGCGCAGCAGTAGGCGAGAGTACTGCCGGGCGATTGGCGAAGCACTTCGATCACGTTCGGGGAGGTCGCCAAGGCGAGCACCCAGGGGACGACGATCAGGCCGACGATTGCGTAGATCATCCAGAAGCTTTCCCACGCCCATCCCTTGACCTTCTTGAAGGGAAGGTAGAAGATCGCCCCGGCCAATCCGCCGAGAACGAAGATCGTGACACCGAGCGCGGGGTTGGGTTCCATAGGATTCTCCTTCGATCAATTACCGCACGTCAGCGGCGTACATGCCCGAGCTGAGAGCCCACCCGGGGCCGACAAGTTGACGAACGTCCAAGAGGGTGCGTGAGAAGCTCTGACCCGGGGGGACAGTCCCCGTTTCGCAGCAGGGTTTTGACGGACCAGACCCACCCGGCGCCACGACCCACCCTTCGTCCCGGCGAAATGGGGGCAGTCCCCGAGCTTCTGAGACACCCTTCAACGGGTGACGTCCAATGGTTCACGAGAATCCCAATGCCCACAGGGGCTGTCCTCCGATGGCCGCTGCGTCGAGGTGAACGTCGGGCCCGGACGCTTCGGCGGCGATCATCGCTTGCTGAGGACTTTGGCCTCGTAATCCTTGACCTTGGCCAGCCACTCGGCCCCGACGGGTACGCCGGACTGGAGGCAGTAGTAATCCCAGACCGCGCCGAGCGGGAGAGTCTTGAGTTCCTCGAGCATGGCCAGCCGTGAGGTAAAGTCGCCGGTCAGTTCATAGTTGCGTAATTGGTCGGTCGGCTCGAGCAGGGCGGCGAGCAAGGCCTTAGCCATGTTGCGGGCCCCGATGACCCAGGCGGCCACCCGGTTGATGCTGGCGTCGAAATAGTCCAGGCCGATGTGGACGCGGTCGGTGGACCCGTGGCGGATGATTTCCTGGGCGATGGCGAACAACTCATCGTCCAGCGCGACCACGTGATCGCTGTCCCAACGCACCGGCCGGCTGACGTGGAGCAGGATTTCCTTCGCGAAGCAGAGGACGGCGGACAGTTTGGTCGAAATCACCTCCGTGGGATGGAAGTGTCCGGAGTCGAGGGTGAGCAGCACGTTCCGCGTGAGCGCGTAGCCGAGGTAGAACTCGTGCGACCCGACGACGAAGCTCTCGGAACCGATGCCGAAGAGCTTGCCTTCGACGGCGTCGAGGTGGTACTTCGGATCGATCCTCTCGGCGAAAACGGCGTCGAGCGATTCGCGGAGCCGTTCCCTGGGCCCGAAGCGGTCGACCGGGACGTCCTTGTATCCGTCGGGGATCCAGACGTTGGTGACGCAGGGGGTGCCCAGTTGCCGGCCGAAGGACTCGCCGATCTTGCGGCAGGCGATGCCGTGTTCGATCCAGAACTTGCGGATGCCCGCATCGGGATGGGCAAGGGTGAATCCGTCGGCGGCCTTGGGATGCGAGAAGAAGGTCGGATTGAAGTCCATGCCGTGGTTGTTGCTCTTGGCCCAGTGTACCCAGGAGGCGTAGTGCTCCGGTTGAATGGCGTTGCGTTCGACCTTCTTGCCACCGGTGTCGAGGTAGATGGCGTGCAGGCTGAGGCGGTGCCGGCCGGGAATCATGCTGTAAACCACGTCCAGATCGGCGCGCAACTCGTCGGCGGTCCTGGCCCGGCCGGGGTAGTTGCCGGTCGCCTGGATCCCGCCGCCGGTCAGTCCGCCGGTCGACTCGAAGCCGCCGACGTCGTCGCCCTGCCAGCAGTGCAGCGAGATGGGGATCTTCTTCAAGGCGGCCATGGCTTGATCGGTGTTCACTCCGATGTCGGCGTAGCGTTGCTTGGCGAGTTCGTAAGCTTTCTCGACGGAAGAGGTGTTGCTCATGACTTCGGCCTTCTTATGAATGATGGAAACCTGAAAGCGGCGCGATTTCGCCGCTGAAAAACCTGTTGCCCGGTTGAGTGCGGGAGTCGGTCTCCGTCGCGGGGGCGAATCGCCGGGCGATCGGAAATCGGTCGGCCCGTCCGTCAGCGGGCAAAAACACGTGTGGAGAGAATAACGTCGGCCGAAACACGGGTCAATGTGGAGTCGAAGGCCGCGTCCGCCTCATCGCATACGCTTGAGGACCCATTCGAGCGCGTCCGGCATCTGGCGCAGCGGGGTGTCGTGGCCCCCTTCGGGGATTTCGCAGAAGCGGATGGTGCGTCGGAACTTGAGGGCCTCGTAAAGTGATTCCGACTGGGCGATCGGGATGGTGGCGTCCTGGGCGCCGTGAGCGACGTAGACGGGCATGGTAAGGCGGTCGACGTTGGCGACGGCGGAGTGCTTGCGGTAGAGATCGGGGCACTCGTGGGGTTCGCAGCCGTAAGCGGAGGCGATCGCGTCGGCGATTTGCTGGAGAATCTTCACGTCCGAGCGCGTCCGGCACCACTGGTAATAGGAAGTGAGGTCGGCCGCGGGGCAGAGGGCGATCGCCGCGCCCACGTCCTCCGGATGCAGGACGGCATAGATCAGGTTGCTCGTCCCACCCATCGAGCCGCTGGCGAGAATGAACCGTTTGGCCCGGTATTCAGCGCGAACATGTTCGAGCAGTCCGTGCAGGTCGGCGGCGGCCGCCGGCGACATCCAGGCGTTGCCGCGGAGATTCGGCGTCACGATGCCGAACGGGTACCGTCTGAAAGCCGTCAGCCACGTGCGGCGGATGTCGTCGCGGGTGTAGAGCTGGCTGCCGGTCGAGCCGTGGCCGTGGATGCAGACGATCCAGGTATCCGCGCGGTCGGGCAGAACAAGGGCCCAATCGGACGTGCCGTCGACGCCGCTGACGTAGTCGATGCGCTGCAGGCCTTCGACCGCGTAGTCCTCGCGCACGGGCGAAGTTCGCTGCACGACGATCGGCGGCTCGGCGGGCCGCGACTCCGCCACCGGCCGGGAGGTGGGTGCGGTGGCGGGCGCCTTCTCGATAGCGGGTGCGGTGGCGACGGGACCGAGGGTGACTTGCACATATGGCCGGGGTTCTTCGGCACAAGCGCCGATCAGGAGAAAGGCCGTACACGCCGTCGCGGCAGCGCGCCGGATCATGGGGGGCAGGGCGGATTTCAATCGGTGGAGGGGTCGAGCCGAGGTCCGCGTGGCTGCGCGGGTCGCTACGGCGAGGAGCGCTGAAGCCCTTGACGCGCGATGCGGGGGTACGCCCGCCAGGAGCCGCCTCCCCTTGACACGACACGAACGCACCCGTGTTCCTTTTGCGGCGAGGCCGCGTGTCGTGTCAAGGGTTCGCGGCGAATCGGTTTCAAAAGAGGCTCGCGGCTCTTTATGATCGCGTGCGGGCATGAGTTGCCTCTGCTGGGTTTGGGCGGCAGTAGTCATCTGAATACCATAACTCCCCATTCATTCTTGCCGGATCGTTCGAGCTTTCTCGCGGCAGCTCTGCCAGATGACCGCGGCGACGAAGTAAATGATCGTGGCGATCAGCAGGCCTCGCTTGTAGCCGTCCACGTTGGCGGCGTAGGCGTCGGCATCCGCTCCACCGCCGAGGAAAACGTGCAGGGGCAGGACCAGGCAGACCGCCAGGGCCAGCAGGGCGACGGAGCCCGCGATCCAGCCGAGGACGCCGACCGTGCCGGCGGCTTCGGCGGGGCTGGTCGGCGATGGCATGGACCTGGCGGTGAGATTCTCGACCGGGTCGGCCGATCCCTGCAACGCGGCGCCCATGAAGCGTGCGAGCACGAGGTACAGGGCGGCGGCCAGGAACCAGCCGGGCAGCCAGCGGAAGAACAGATGTACGCCGAGCATGGCCATCGGAGATTGGATGCGTCCGCCGGTGAAGTCCTCGATTGGAAAGCAGAGAACCAGCACGACGATCCAGGTGAGAAGGGCGGCCGGGTTGAAGATGCGTTTCTGCCGCTCGGTCCAGTACGGACGCAGCTCGAGCCAGGGGAATACCCAATGCTCGATGAGAATGACGGCGCCGATGGGCATGAGGGTGAGCCCGTAGATGGCGACGAAGTCGAGCAGTTTCATAAAGATGGCCGGGAAGAGGGCGACGAGGGTGGTAATCGCGCCGGCGATCAGCGTGATGGTCCACCGGGGCCAGTTTGGTGTGATAATCTGCAGGGCGAGTCCCGCGCGATAGATGGTCGGAATCGCGGTCGTCCAGCCGGCCAGCAGCACGCACAGTAGTCCGGCCACTCCGGCGGCGCCGTCGGCCATTTTTCCGGGGTTAACCTCACCCCAGAGGACCGCGCCCATGATGCCCGCGCAGGCCCAGGCGAAGAAATGGCCCAGATACATGCCGAAAGCGGAGTAGAACCCGTAGGTCCAGGATCGGGCGTACCGAAACAGGGCCATGTCCGACAGGCCGATGTGCGTCGCCAGATTGCAGAACCAGGCGAAGAACATGATGTGCCAGAACCCGAGGCGATCGCTGAGAACCCGCGAAACCAGGATCCGGCTGTCCGCCGTCCGAACGACGTACTCCTTATCGCCATCGGTGATCCGCCAACACGAGCCGGCCTGCTCGACCATGAGAATCGCGGAGCTGGAAAGTGCGTCCTGACCGCCGGCGGCGGCCTTCAGAGTCTCGCCCAGGGCGGCCGGGATCAGGCCGTTATCGAGGTCGACGGCGGCCTGGGTATCGAGGGTGCCCACGGGTTTAAGCGGCTGGCCCGTCCAGATCTTCGTCTCAGCCAGGGAACGCAGATCGCTGAGGCTGCGGCACTCGCCAAGCCGGGGCAGGGTGGCGAGAGCACCCGCCAGGAAGATCGGAAACATCCAGGGGGCGCAGACGGCTGCGAACTGGCTGAGCATTTTGAAACCGGCGATGGCCAGGGCGATGACCACCATCCCGACCAGGAGAACGACCATGACCCAGCCGATCCCCGGGGGCGAGAGGTCGGAGAAGCCGGGATGGCGAATGTGGGGGATCGCGTCGATCTTATTCAGCGCCTGGATGACCGCCGAGGAAGAGACGCCGATCATCGCGGCGCCCAGACAGCAGAAGAGGAGGCCGTTGACGAGGTTGTAGATGACCGACAGGCCTGGGCCGATGATCCGGCGGGCATACCAGTAGAGGGTGAGCCGTACGCGGGTGGCGATCGGGGCGCAGACCAACGCCCAGGAGAGCACCGCCAGCAGATTGCCGATCAATAGGCCCCAGAAGAGATCACCGGCTTGGGCGCCCCATTGGACGAAAAGCGCGCCGATGACGAATTCCGTACCGGCGACGTGCTCTCCGGAAAAACAGGCGGCGAAGTAACGCCCGCTCTTGAGTTGGTCCGGCGAGACGGGCTCGCGTTCGAACTCGTAAAGCTTGTCCAGCCGGCCGGCGAGTGTTTCCGCGGAGGTGCGTCAGGTCGGCCTGGGTGATGTAGCCGTCATCACCGTACCAGGTGGACACGGCTTCGCCCCCACGCGTA
>JAPKGY010000930.1 GCA_026647385.1 Phycisphaerae bacterium
GGGGCGATCTGCATGGATGAAGCATTGAATACCATCGGTAAAGTTGCAGGCGCTGCCAATGATTTCAAGCGTTCCTGCTTGCATCTTGAGCCGTTCGTTGCATATACTTCGGGGCGGGCGGCGCCGCGGGACTGGCATGCGAGGGGACATAGGCAAGCAGCATCCCGGGATCGAAGCTGCTGCGATCCGAGGTCGGATTCTGCCGGGCGGAGGTCGCTTCACGGACGTTGACGCGGACGTACTCGGCAAGTTCGTCCGCGGTGACGATTCCATCGCGCGACTGATCGGCGAGACCCTCCATGCCTTTCACGACGTAGTAAGTGAAAATCCCGTGGCCGCCGCCCCATTCGGCGCTTTCGAAACTCCGCTCGCGGTCGCGGCTGGCGGTCAGCGAGAAGACGTTTTTCGTGAGGTCCAGCAGCCGGCGGTTGATGAACTGCCGGTCGTCGTCGGGCGTGATCGCGCCGGAGTGGCACGCGTCGGTGAGCAGGACCTTCCACTTGCCCTTGATCTTCGAGCCGAAGACATGGCCGAGGTCGTCCATCGGGTAGCCGGTGGCGGCGATGTCGCCTGGCGAGATGTCGTAGGGCGCGAGATAGGCGCGGTTCCGGTTCACGAAGCCGTGTCCGGCAAAGTAGATCAGGACGCGGTCCTCGGCGGTGGCCACGGCGGGCAGCCACTCCTCCAACTCTCTGCGCAGGTTCGCGAGGGTCGCTTTAGGGCCGATGAGTCTGCGGACGTTTTCAGCCTTGAAATTGCCTCCTTCCGGGCTGATGAGGATGGAGTAGATGCTCTCGGCGTCACGCTCGGGGAACTGCAATTGGGCTGATTCGGGGAGGTTCTTGTAGCGGGCGATTCCTACGACGAGAGCGTAGCTGCGCGGGATTCCGATCTCCGCCGCAGGGGCGGGCTTTGCCGGCTCATCCTCGCGCTTGAGGTCGCGAGCCTGCTGCGCGGCCAGGCAGAGGTTGAGGGCAAGCAAGAGCGGCGCGGATCTCATCGGTGGGCCACCCTGAATTCGTAGACAACGGGGCCGCCGAGCCCGGAAGGCGTCGAGACGACAGACGCTCCGCTCTCCCGGATGAAGACGAGTTCGCGCGACCGCAGGCCAGGAACCGACTTCAGATTCTGGGGCAGCGCTTCGATGGAGGCGACCTTGCGCGGACCCGCCTGCCTGTCGATGCACTCGCCGCGAGCCCAGAAAACGATGTCGTCGCATCGCGGACGGAGCGTGTCCAGTTTTGTGCCCGCTGGCGGCGGGGGAGGCAGGGGCACATAGCCCGGCCTGGGCTGGCCTGAGGCGACAGCGACGGGCGTGATCATCCAATAGACGATGTCGTAGCCTTCGGGCCCGGTGATGGTGAATGCACCGCCGGTCGCAGGCACGACAATCTCCCGGTCCGGTTCGAGCCGGTTCTCCGAGCCGGTGTCCTGATTCGGGAAGAGCAGGGTGTAGGCGCCGCTGGTGCCCAGGTTCATGACGTAGAGAAAGCCGCGGAAGTTCGATTTGACGCGGAACCGGAGCCGGTCTCCACTGGCGAAAACCGTGGCCGGGTCGGCCGCGCGCCAACCATCTGGGGTCCGTTGCTCGATCGCGATTTCCAGCCGGTTTTGCGACTGTTGTGCCGCCGCCGGGTGGGGCGCCATCAGAAAAGCGATTGCCATCAGCGCTCTCATCGGAGCCTCCCAGAGTCAGAGGTGCTTCAGCGTCAATTCCGCAACCACGCGGGCGTCGCTGGCACCCCCGGCATTGACGACATAGACCGCCGTCTCGGGCTTACCGCCCGCCTGGACTGGCGCGGGACGCGAGCTGTCCACTTTTTCGAAAACAAGGTCGCGGGCAGTCATACGCAGACTCCCGATGGACGAATCCGGGATGCGCGCTTCGGCGAGGAGGACCTTGCGGCGCTGATGCTCCGACGGCTGAACGCCGCCGTCGAGATCGTAGATGAGCCGGTCCAG
>JAPKGY010000931.1 GCA_026647385.1 Phycisphaerae bacterium
ATGGGGGCTCCCCAAATGGGAACCGGACAGGTCAGGAACAGCCCGTCCATGTGATGGCCGAAGAACCGGTCGCCGGTCGTGATGCGCCAGCCGCGTCCGAGGGCGGGCGTGAACAGCACGGCGTTCCTGCGCGCCCAGATCAGGCATTCGAGCAGGTACAGGACCGCCAGGATGAGCAGGAATTGCTGGGCGTCGGTCACGCTGAGGTCATGCCTCCATGATAGTCAACATCGGGCCACGTGGTGGTTCGGTTCGCACATGCCGAACCGCCGGTCTGCCGTTCCCTCTCATGATATTTGCGCCTTGCGGATCATCCGTTGTTTAGTGGTGCGGCGTGCGACGTGAGTTGGTGTCGCCCGCGGCACCGCTCAACGTGAGATTCCACAAGTTGCTTCGATTCCGGCTCGCCGGATCGAGAGCGGGCGGGGGCGTTACTCGTCCCGTCCCAACAGCTTCCGGAACGCGCCGCGGGCAGCCGCGATCACCGCGACCACGCCGATTGCGATGAACTTCCAGGCCTTCTGCAGAAGTCCCGTCTTGATGGCGACGGCCGCCGCTCCGCCGGTGATCAGTGCGGTCAGCCCGTACTGAGCGACCTTGTCGCCCTTGCGGAACTCGGAGTATCGGCCACCCGGATTGAACGAGAAGCCTTCGAGCAGAGTCTTGTAGGTGGGCAGGGTCCGCGCGAGATCGTCCGGATCGATGACCAGGTTGGCGCTCATGACCCCATGTCGGCCGAGCAACCGCGTGTTGTAGTTGAGGACTGTCTCGCCCTCGCTGCTGCCCCGGATCGCCCACTCCAGGTTGTGCGTCTCGGTATTGTACTGGGGCCGGATCTCCCAGCCTTCGATCTGCATGGTCGCCCAGCCGCGCCGTTTGCGTTCCTTGTTCGTCGCCTCCGTCCCTTGGCGGACGGACTTCAGGATGGCGTCGGCGTCCAGGTTACTGGCTTCGTCGTCCTTGACGTATCCGATGTCGGCGAAATCGAAAACCACGAACCAATCGCTGCCGTCCTTGAACACGCACCCCAGCTCCGACTCGTCGGAAGGATTCTGCATCATCTCCATGAGCGTCGCGGTGTCCTTGGCGTCGGCGAAGCGATATCCCTCCGGGATCTCGATCGACGCGACGGTTCCCAACTGGGCGGTACACGGCCCATTCTGCCAACGAATGGAGGCGAGCGCGGAATCGGAATCGTTTTCCTCCGGTGCCGCGAACGCGGCGATCGGCCATGCCACCGCGATGCAGAGGCAGAGTAGGGACACGAGAGTTTTTCGATTCCGCGGGATGGATTGCCAGCCGATCACAGCCTTCTCCTTTCGTCTGAAGTTGGGTCAACACCCGCGGGCGGCCAACACCATGCACAGCCCGATCAGGGCGACACCCACCGATACGTAATACGCCATGTCCCAAGCGGTTTTCCTGGGCGGGCCGGGGGCCTCCGCCGGCCGGGAGGCTTCGGCGTTTTCCTCCGGCTGATCGCTCTCCTGCAACTGGAGGTCATACTCCTGCCGCCGCTGCGGATGGCTCAGGATCTCGCCGGCCAGGTTCACCCAATCGAGTTGTTCCTCGATCGCGCGCCGCCGGTCCTCGCCAAGCACCACCAGTTCCCTTGGCCGACATTCCTCGATCCGCCGTCGATACGCCGCCTGGATCTCCTCGGTCGAGGCATCGGGTGAGACACCGAGGATGTCGTACAAGGTTTGCATTATCCAGTCGGTACGCGAGCTGACCGCGAGAAAAAGTGGCTGCGGCGGAAGCGACCTCCTCCGCCCGGCGCAGCGCGAGCTATTGTAATGCCGAGCCGGCTGGAAGCAACTTCCGGCAGGAATAGCCATCTGACGGGGCCTTACCCCTGCGGGAAACGACCCTGTCTCCGGCAGGCTTCAGCCGGGTAAGGTGACCTTTATCGGCCACCCTCCGGTCACCATCCGCCCGCGGTCGTTTGGTTCAGC
>JAPKGY010000932.1 GCA_026647385.1 Phycisphaerae bacterium
GGTCGGGCGATGGGCGATGTCTTGAGGTCGTCGATGTCTCTGATCCGGCGGATACCGTGTTCGTCATCCATGCCCGTCCTCTCACCGACACCGAAAAACGAAAACTTCGCCGCAGGAGACGATAATGGGCAAGAGCAAGAAAAAGTACTCGGAAATGACCGCCGATGAACTCGCACGCGCAACAGCCGAGTTCGATCGTGAGTTTGCCGGCACCAGGACGCGCCCTCTTGCCCAGCGCGAGCGCACACAGCACGCACGGACTCGTCGGCGCGGCCGACCGCGCCTTGGCCTTGGTTCCGAGAAAATTCGCGTTTCCGTCGAGCGCGGTTTGCTCAGCCGAGCCGATGCTTTTGCGCGCAAACATAAAATGAGCCGATCGGAACTCATCGCCAAGGGCTTGAACGCCATCATGGCCGATGCCATGGGGTAAGGCGAAGGGGGTTCATTCTCATGCGTACCCGCCCCCGCCGAACCATAGCCGGGCGCGTGTCCCGGACAAGGTGATTTCGCATGGCAGCCGAACAGCCGGATTCTCGGGATGAGCGGATAGGCCGCATAATCAACGAGTATCTGGACCGCAAGCAGAACGGCGAATCGACCAGCGAAGAGGATCTGCTCGCGGCCCATCCCGACCTGGCCGACGACCTCCGTGCGCATTTCGAGATGCTCCGCCAGGTGGGGGCCGCCATGTCCCAGGCGGCCGGCAACGAGGAACCCGTCGCCGCCCCGCCGCCCGACGCCCTGCCCGGCTATGACATCCTGGGCGAGATCCACCGCGGCGGGCAAGGCGTCGTCTACCAGGCGCTCCAGAAAGCCACGCAGCGCCAAGTCGCGATCAAGGTGATGCGCGAAGGACCGTTCGCCGGCTGGCGCGACCGCACCCGTTTCGAGCGCGAAGTCCGCATCCTGGCCGCCCTGAAACATCCGAACATCGTCACCGTCCATGACAGCGGAACAGCCGCCGGATGTCAGTTCGTGGTGATGGACTACATCGCCGGCTTGCCCCTGGACGTCTGGCTGTCGAGCCGGCCTCGACCGATCGACGAGGTCCTGCGACTGTTCGTCACCATCTGCGACGCGGTGAACGCCGCCCACATCAAAGGCATCATTCACCGCGATCTCAAGCCCGGCAACATCCGCATCGACGAACAGGGAACGCCGCACATTCTGGACTTCGGCCTGGCGAAAGTCACCGCCATCGAGAAGAACGACGGCAAGCCGCCCGGCATGACCGTCATCGGCCAGTTCGTCGGCAGCCTGCCCTGGACCAGCCCGGAGCAAGCCCAGGGACTGCTCGATCAAGTGGATACCCGCACGGACGTCTACGCACTCGGCGTGATCCTCTATCAGATGCTGACGAACGCCTTCCCCTACGAGGTCGTCGGCCCGATGCGCGACGTACTCAATCGCATCGTGTCGAATGAGCCGGTTCGTCCTCGCGCCGTCCGCGGGGAGATCGGCCCCGACGTCGAGGCCATCGTCCTCAAGTGCCTCCGAAAGGAACCCCATCGTCGCTACCAGACGGCCGGCGAACTGGGCCGCGACGTCGATCGCTACCTGAAAGGCGAACCCATCGTCGCCCGGAGCGACAGCGGCCTGTACGTCCTCGGCAAGATGCTGCGACGCTATCGCGTTCCGGTGACCGTCGCGGCCGCCTTCGCGATTCTCATCAGCGCATCGCTCCTGGCCTCGGTTTCGCTCTGGCGGCGGGCGGCGGCTGAACGCGACCGGGCCATCGCCGCCCGCCATCAGCAGGACCTCGAGCGCCGCCGCGCGGACGCCAAGGCCGCCGAGGCCGACCAGGCCCGCCAGACGGCCGAACGTGAACGAGCCCAGGCCCAGGCCCGAGCCGAGGAACTCCGACGAGCAACCTATCTCAACCGAATGGCGCTCGCCCGAAACGCCTACGAGCAAAGATACCTGACCCAGGCGGAACAATTGCTCCAGGCGTGCCC
>JAPKGY010000933.1 GCA_026647385.1 Phycisphaerae bacterium
GCCGCCCCGTACGCCGTCGCCACGTAAGCCGCCCCCGCCGTCCGCCCCGCCTTCACCGTCGACATCTCCTGGCTGGTCGCGCTCTTCCTCGCCGCCAGGAGCTGCGCATCCGCCTTGTCTCGTTCGAGGATCGATCCCAGCAGCCCGTTCATCCTGGCCAGCAGACCGTCGATTCTCTCAGCCACCTCGGGCCGCACCTGGCCGCGCATCTCGGGCCAGGCCTTCTGGTAGGGCCTCATCCGCTCCGCCAAGGCCTCGACCTGGTCCAACACTCGCTGACGGTCACCCAGCAGAGTCAGCAGCTTCTCCGGTTCGTTGCCCCGGATCAGCCGGCGCTGGGAATCGCTCATCGCCGCCAACTGCTCGTACAACGCACATTGCTCGCCGAGGAGCCCGACCAGTTCCGCCGGGCCGTTCGCGCTGTCCGTTGTCCGTGGATCGCTCATCGCTTCAACCTTTCCGCGGGCACGCGCGCACTACCCCTGGTTCGCCGACGCGAACATGGGCGTCTTCTCCAACCAGGACAGGTACTTTTCCCAGAACTCCCGGCTGCCGCCCGGCATGGCCGGATCGAACCGGCCTTCCGGAATATTCCGCAGCGCCCAGCCCGCCCGCTGCAGCGCCTTGCGGGCTTCGTGAATGTTCCCCATCCGCGCGTAACAGTTCACCATCTGGACGTACGCGGACATCGCCGCCGGATCGTACTGGTAAAGCCAGGCCGCCTCGTTGTACCGTTGCAACGCCTGCACGTAGGGCTGCACGTCGGAGGGGTCCGACAGGTGGGACCGATCGTAGATCGCGTCCGCCCGGTAGAAGTAACTCAGCTTCACGTACTGGCGATCCAGTTCGCTCAGCGACTCCGCGGGGCGGCCCCGATACCGGTCGATGACCTGGGCGAACAGTTCCTCGGCCCGCGCCAGCCGCTCCTGGTGCTGAACCTTGAGTTCATCCTTGAAGGCCACCTTCTTCGGGTCCTTCAGGTCCAGGCGGATCTGGGCGGCGCTGCGCCGGTAGGCGTCCGCCATCAGGAACGCCACCCGGTCCGAGCGTTTGTCCTCCGGGTAGCGGCGCAGGGCTTCCTCGAATCGCGCGATCGCTTTCTCGTACTGTTCCGACTGGATGTACAAATCACCGAGCCGGAACAGCGCGTCGCGGTATTCGGGCGCCTCGGGGCGAATGAGGGTGAGCGTCTCGTCCGGCCGGCGATCGACGACCCGCAGCAGGGTCTGCTCGGCCTTGTCCAACTGCTTGGTATCCAGGAAGCACTCAGCCAGCGGCACGAGGCACTGCACCGCCCAGTACGTTCGCGGAAACTCGGTCAGGTTCCTCCGGTACGTCGCGATGGCCTGATCGTATGCGCCGATCGCCCGATAGGTCTGGGCCAGCCGGAACAGCGCCTCCGGCACGCGATCGTTGCCCGCGTACTCGCGGACGAATCGTTCGAGGATCTCCGCACGGCGACGATGCTCGCCGGCCAGATCGAGCGAATCCGCGGCCCGCCACGTCGCAGCCGCGGCCGCCGGCTCGTCGGCAATCGTCAGGGCCGCCAGTCGCAGATAATGCTCCGCCGCCTCGACAAAAAGCGCCCTGGCCTGCCGCCCCTCGGCGTCCGCCCCGGGGCCGCCGCGCCGAGCCTGCTCCTGAAGCTTCTGGGCCAAGGCCGTCGCGAGGTCTCCCAGCCGCTCGGCGTAAACCGCCTGCAGCCGGGCATCGCCCGCCGGTGCGAGCGGAGCCGCGATCCGCAGATACGCCATCGCCTCCGCCAGTCGGCCCGCCGTTCGCAACTGCTCGTGCAAGGCCGTCGTCGACTGCCGGACCATCCGCAGGTCCACCTGCGAATCGTACGGGTCCTCCGACACCAGGCGGATCACCTCGCGGAACGCCTGCGCCGATTCGTCGAACCGCTGCAGCGACGCCAGCGACTCCGCCCGACCCAGCATGGACAATGTGTAGT
>JAPKGY010000934.1 GCA_026647385.1 Phycisphaerae bacterium
CTTGTCCCCAAAATTCTGCAAATTTTCAAGAACGGGAACAAGAATTTTCGGTAAAAAATAGTTGATGGCCGGCAAGCCCCGCGTGACCGGCTTCCTCGTCCAGAAGGAGTTGCAGTACCTGGGCGAGGCCCTTAACAATCCGAAGAAGCCTTTCGTCGCGATCATCGGGGGCAAGAAGGTGTCGGACAAGATCGCGGTCATCGAGAACCTGCTGAAGAAGTGCGACCACGTGCTGATCGGGGGAGCGATGACGTACACGTTCCGCCTGGCGCAGGGCCGGAAGGTCGGCAAGAGTTTGGTGGAGGCCGACAAGGTCGAGGAAGCCAGGCGGCTCATGGAGCTCGGCGGCGACAAGCTCAAGCTGGCGATCGACGTCGTGGTGGCCCCCGAGATCAAGGAAGGCATCGCCACCCAGGTGTGCGAGGGCGACATTCCCGACGGTCTGCAGGGCCTGGACGTCGGCCCGAAGACGATCGACCTGTACAAGAAGATCGTCGCCGGCGCCAAGACCGTTGCCTGGAACGGTCCGATGGGCGTGTTCGAGGTCAAGCCGTTCGACAAGGGCACGTACGCGATTGCCGACGCCCTGGTCGAGGCGACGGCCAAGGGCGCGGTCACGGTGATCGGCGGCGGCGACAGCGCCGCGGCCATCGAGAAGGCCGGGTTGACCGATAAGGTCAGCCACGTCTCCACCGGAGGCGGCGCCAGCCTCGAATTCATGGAGGGCAAGCCCTTCAAGGCCGTCGACGTGCTCGACGAGAAGTGACCACAATACGCATCGGATTGCGGAGGGTCCGCATCCGGGTTGGCCGCGTCCGGCAGACCCGCATGCGGTCGCGGACCCTTTAACAACGAAGCCGACGTACACCCGGGAGAAGAGTCATCGCTGATCAACGGACGAGATGGCCCCTGGCTGAGCCCCGGATCCGGGTCGCGCCGTCGCTGCTGGCGGCGGACTTCGCCCGGCTGGCGGATCACGTCCGGCAGGTGGAGGCCGCCGGGGCGGAGGTTCTGCACCTCGACGTGATGGACGGCCACTTCGTGCCCAACATCAGCTTCGGTGTGCCGGTCATCGAGAAACTCCGCCCCGTCTCGAAGCTCTTCTTCGATACGCACCTGATGATCGCCGACCCGGTCAAATACGCGGAGCCGTTCATCAAGGCCGGCGGCAATCTGCTCACCTTCCACATCGAGGTGACGGATGCCCCGATGAAGGTCGTCGAACACATACGCGGTCTGGGCGGGCGCGCGGGGGTGAGTCTGAACCCGGGGACCGAGGCCTCCGCCCTCTGGCCGGTGATCGAGGTGGTGGACCTGGTGCTCGTCATGAGCGTATGGCCGGGCTTCGGCGGACAGAAGTTCATTCCCGACGCACTGGATAAGCTGCGGGCGATCCGCCCGAGACTGCGGCCCGATCAGCGTCTGGAGGTGGATGGCGGAATCGGGCCGGACACGGCGCCCCCGGTGGTCCGGGCGGGTGCGGACACGCTCGTGGCGGGCTCAGCGGTCTTTAGCGGACCCGACGCCGGGCTGAGATTCCGAGAGCTAGAGCGCATCGCGCTGGAAGCAGAGCAGCCCTGACCCGAAAGCCTGACAACCCGCCGCCTTGACCGGACTTCCGCGTCTCCCGTAGAATGCCCGCGTACAAGACGTTGTGCCTCAAGGCGTTGCGGAGCACAAACCGACGGGAGGCGGAACCCTCGAAGGCCGAGACCTCGGTCGGCCCGGCCGTCGCGGGGCGTAAATCTCGATCCCACAAAAGGATACGAAGCCCATGACGGGACATCCTCGCAGTCATGTGATCGGCCTGGGAATGCTGCTCGGCCTGGCCATGTTGTTGCCGGGCCTTCTGGGGCAGGGTTGTCCGGCGGTGGGGCCGCAAGTCATCGAGCCGGTCTATCCCGGACAAGGCATCCCCGGCGGCGGAAGCGGCCTGACGCCCCCG
>JAPKGY010000935.1 GCA_026647385.1 Phycisphaerae bacterium
GTTACAGGTCGACCTGAAGGCCCGGGCCCGTTCAGGACCCATCATCAAAAGTGTTCCCGGCATCGCTCGCGCGATACCGTTCACCGTGTATCCTCAACCAGGCCTCCTTTCGTCAAACCTCACGCTCTATCAACGACATGGCCGGAAACCTCGGCGGCATCGGACATTTCGAACCTGACGTCACCGTTTCCGACCGGAGTTAGCGAGGCCTCTCGGCTTTCGGGCGGCCGCTGAATCCCTGCATCCACCGCTTGCCGCCCACCGCATGAATCCCGGAGGTGCGCGTTCTCCTTCGCCGGAGAAATCGAACAACCTTAACGTTAGCGGGGATGCGATGATCCCCGATGTGATACGAACGCCGCGACGCAGCACCACGGGCGGGGTCCTTTCCTGAACCCGATCCTTCAGCCCGGTCTGCTCGGGGCCGGGCACCGCATCCTGCGTTTCGCCCACGATCTCTGGCATCCGGGGCATCACATCACCCCCCATTTGCCTGTCCATATGAACTATACGCTACGTTTTTTTCTTCGGCAAACGAAAACGCCTCGCATCCTCTCTCCCGTGATGGATGAATTCTTCCGCGAGCCGCAAGCACGGAGGAGCCGCTTCGTTCGAGTGCCCGCTCTCGTTCGGCACCCGGCCCCCCCGGCCCCGGGTGAATCCCCCTGTCTGTTCGTGCGACTCCGTCCCGTAACCGGTGGCGTGTTGACCCCGATGCGGTCTCCCGAAACAATGCGCCCGTGCGGCTGACTCGATCCGTAGAGGTAGCGAGATGTACGCCATTTCCACCGCGACAGGGCTTGTCCTCCTGATCGCCTGCGCGTCGGCGCGGAACTCCGACCCGTCCGCGAGCCGGCCGGTCGAGGTTTTCAGCGGACCGCCGATCACCATCTTCCGCGATCCGAGCCGGTATGTTTCCTTTCCCGACGTCAAACGGATCGGCCCACACAGGCTGCTGTGCGTGTTCCGCGACGCCGCGTATCCCGAGAAAATCATTCACATCGAACCGGATGCTCGCGTCGTGGGCGCGATCTCGCGGGACGATGGCCGTACCTGGTCGAAACCCGCCGTCATCTACGACGATCCAGCCTGTCAGAACGATCCCTCCATCGCCGTCCTGGGCGACGGTCGTTTGCTGCTCACCTTCTTCAACTGGGTGGGCCTCAAGACGACCACCGCGCCCGGCGATCGCTCACCCTTCGCACGCAAAGTCGATCGCGGTGACTGGGGCACCTGGTCTGAAGCCGGCGGAGTACACCTTCTCTGGGGCCAGGTCGACCCGCTGCGCTGGGATTCGCGCGCCCAGCATGTCCGTGGCTCCGCCCGGCTACTGCGAGCGACTTCGTCCAAGGTGATCGAGACCAGCCGAGGCACGTTCCTGCTGCCGACCTACGGCCGATCGCCCGATAAGCCGGTCGATCGGGCTTTCGTTGTCCCCAGCCGCGATAGAGGAAAAACCTGGGGCGATGAGATTCTCATCGCCGCCGACCCCGAAGGCCGGATCGCCATGCAGGAGCCCTCGCTGATCGAAACGAAGCCCGGTCACATCCTGGCCGTCATGCGAACAGCCGGGGCAGGCGACCACCTCTACGCGACCCGTTCCGCCGACGACGGTCTCACTTGGCCACCGGCCGAGCGGACCGACCTCATCGGACACCCCGCCGACCTGCTGGTTCTGCCGGACGGCGCCGTGCTGCTCGCTCGCGGCTACCGGCATCCACCCTTCGGCGTGCGCGCAGCCGTCGGCGCGGATGGAGGAGCCCATTGGCAACGGGAGATCGTCATCGCCGACTCCGGGTCCGGAACAGACCTCGGCTACCCGACCCTCTGCCTCACCGACGATGAGCACGTCCTGCATCCTCAATAGATCCCTTAGCATAGTAGACGTTCTTTACTTGTTTCGCCCCATTATACATGGCATATATACCTTTAACAGC
>JAPKGY010000936.1 GCA_026647385.1 Phycisphaerae bacterium
GGGCCGAAGTTCGGCAAACTCGCGCCGCGGATCAAGCAGGCGTTGGCGTCCGCGAATGCGGCGGCGTTGCGGCGTCGGCTCGACGAGGGCGGCCCGGCGTCGCTGACCGTCGACGGGGAGTCGGTGGAACTCACCGGCGAGGACGTTCAGGTCACGCTGAAGGCCAAACCCGGCTGGGCGGCGGCTCAAGGCCCGCAGGTCGTCGTCGTGCTGAGCACCGAGGTGACCGAAGAGTTGAAGGCCGAGGGCATCGCCCGGGATCTCGTACACCTGATCCAGTCGGCCCGCAAGGACGAGCAACTCGATTACCAGGACCGCATTCGGGTGACCCTGGATACGAGCGGCACGGTGGCGGCCGCCGCTCTGGCTTTCGCCGATTACATCAAGGGCGAGACTCTGGCCGTCGACCTGGTGATCGACAAGAGCGTGCTCGACCCGCCGCACGCGGGCGAGATCGAGGAAACCCCGGTGCGTTTCGCCATCGAGGTGGTGGGTGCGTGAAGGTGAAGCGCGATGGAGCGACCGGATAAAGCTGGCAAACGAGATGTTGATATGACCCCTGGGGTGAAATCTCGACTGGCCGTCATGCTCTCCGGCGGCGGGCGTACGCTGCAGAATCTCATCGACTGCATCGCACGTGGCGAGCTCGATGCACGGATCGTGGTGGTCATCTCGTCGCTGCCGGACGTCAAGGGTGTCGATCGGGCCAGGGCCGCCGGGCTGCCCGTGGTCGTCATCCGCAAGAAAGAGCATCCGGACGTCGAGGAGTTCAGCCGGCTGATCGCCGCGACGCTCGACGAGCATAGACCGGACCTCGTCTGTCAGGCGGGCTGGACCTGCTTCTGGCGCATCCCCGACCGCTGGCTCGGCCAGGTGTTCAATATCCACCCGGCCTTGCTGCCCAAGTTCGGCGGCAAGGGCTTCTATGGCCATCACGTCCACGAAGCCGTTCTGGCCGCCGGCGAGAAGATGAGCGGCTGCACCGTTCACTTCGCCAACAACGAATACGACGCCGGTCCGATCGTCCTGCAGCGGACCGTGCCGGTCCTGCCGGACGACACGCCCGATACCCTGGCCGAACGCGTCTTCGAGCAGGAGTGTATTGCCTATCCCGCCGCGATCCGCCTGTTCCTGAAGGGCCATCTGCGGCTGGAGGGCGATCGGGTCCAGCTCATCCGTCCGGGGCGGGGGCCGATCCCGCCGAAGTTGGCGAGTCAAGACATTTCCTGAAAAACCGCAAGAGCCGGGGCCGGGTGATGTCGGCCAGCTCATCGAGGGCCTGGTAGTGATCCACGTCGTCGATCAGCCATAGTTCCTTTGGCTCGCGCGCGGCCGCATGGAGCTTTTCGGCCATGAACGCGGGTACGATGCGGTCCGCCTGGCCATGCATGACGAGGAGCGGCCGGGGGCTGATCCTCGCGACGTAATCGATCGGGTCGTGCCCATCCGTCATCAACAGCGGCGGTACCCACCACGCGATGATGAACAGGAACGGATTGTGCCGGATGTGGTATCGGGCGATGTCGCGATAGTGGTGGAACGCGCCGTCGACGGCCAGGCCGCGCAGTTCCGTCCGCTCGGCAGCCAGCACGATCCCGACCGCTCCGCCCAGCGATTGCCCGAACGCGACGATGCGTTGCCGATCGACGTCTGGGCGAGCGAGGAGGTAATCGAGGGCGGCATGTGCGTCCGCGATCGAGCCCGGCCGGCTGATCCGGCCTTGCGATTGGCCGTAGCCGCGGTAATCAAAGCACAGGACATTCCAGCCCGCCTCGGGAAGCCAGCGGATCTGGTGAAAATGGCCGGTCACATTTCCCGCGTTGCCGTGAATGTGCAGGACCGTACCGACGGCCGGCCCGACCGCCGGGAAAAACCATCCGTGAAGCCGCAGGCCGTCCGACGTCGACAAGAATACCGACTCGTACGTTAGCCTGA
>JAPKGY010000937.1 GCA_026647385.1 Phycisphaerae bacterium
GGACCGGCGGCGACGTCCTCCCAGTCATTGTTGCCGGCGCCGACCAACTCGATGGAGCCGAGATGGCGGGCCGCCTGTTTGCGGCGATCGGCCTGCGATAAGCGAAACGCCCAGACGCGGGGCTTTTCGCTGCCGGAGTCATTGTGCGTGAAGTACACGTTGCGGCTTCGGCGAGCGGCGATCACTCCGCTCGACTCCGGCACGAGCGTCGTTTCCGAGATCGCGACGAGCTGTTCAGGCCCCCATTCACGCGGCGGCTCGGCGGGCCCGGTCGCAGCGAGTACGAGGCTGAGGGCAAGGGTCGCCATCATCTGGACGGCTCCCCCGGTTCGCCGAGCAACCGCAAACGCAGGCGGTTCAGGGCGATGCTCGCGGCGCGTTCGCGGATGTCCGTGCGATCGAGAAACCGCCCGATCAGGTGCCGGGTCACCTCGCAGCCGGCGGCGTCGGCCAGCCCGAGGTACACAAGTCCGACCGGTTTGTCCGTCGATCCGCCCTTCGGGCCGGCGATCCCGGTCGCGCTGATGGCGTAGTCCGCGGCGCTCGCTTTTCGGCAGCCCTCGGCCATCGCCCGGGCGACGGGCTCGCTGACCGCGCCGTGCTCGGCGAGGAGATTCGCCGGCACGCCGAGCATCCTCGTCTTGGCGGCGTTGGAGTAGGTGACCACCCCCTCCAGGAAGTATTGACTACTACCGGAGACATCGGTGAGCTTCTGGGCGATCAGGCCGCCGGTGCAGGATTCGGCGGTGGCGACGGTCTTGCCCCCGGCTGCGAGCAGTCGGCCGACCACCTCGGCCAGCGTTTCGGAGTCCCGGCCATAGATCATCCAGCGCAGCCGGCGGCGGATCTCGACTTCGGTGCGTTCGAGGAGTTCGCGGGCCTCGTCCGCCGACCGCCCGCGCGAGTGGATCCGCACGCCGATGATGCCCTGCTTGGCGGTCGTGCCCACGGTCGGGTTGCGCCCACGGGCCATGAGGTCGGCGATCTTCTCGCCGATATCCGACTCACCCGCCCCGAAGCAGTTGAGGACGGTCGCGACCAGCACCGCCCCGCCGGCGGCGGACGCCAGTTCAGGCCGAACGCTCCGCTCGAACATCTCGCGCATCTCCCGGGGCACGCCGGGCAGGGCGAAAACAATCGACCGCCTGATGAGGGCTCGGATGCCCGGGGCCGTCCCGCACGTGTTCTCGATCGGGTCGCTGCCCACGGGGAAGACCGCTTGAACCGCGTTGGCTTCGGGCATATCCCTCCCGCGACCGGTGAAGAATACGCGGATGCGCTCGACCCACTCCGGCCTTAGCACGAGTTCGACGCCCATGGCGGCCGCCAGGGCGTTTCGGGTCAGGTCGTCGGCCGTCGGCCCCAGGCCGCCGGTGATCAACACGACCTCGGCGTCCGCAGCCGCCATCTCAATCTGTCGGCGGATCGGATCGATCTCGTCCGCCACGGTCACATGCCGCAGGACGCCGATCCCGATCTCCGCCAGCCGCTGGGCAAGCCAGGCGCTGTTGGTGTCGACCGTCTCGCCCAGGGTCAGTTCGTTACCTATGCTCAGTAGGACCGCGTCCATGGGTGTGAACATACCGCCCTGACTGGCCTCAGCCAAGAGCGGGGCCGGTCCGCTTGGTGTTCACACACACCGGTGGTACTGTGATGTGCGTCCGGAGAACGGTGGCGGGGCGGACTGAAGGTGGCCTGGGTCGCCTCGGCCATCCGCGCGTGGTGGGTCCCCTCAACGCCCCTGCCATCGAACGGGGGAAGCATGGAGGCGCCTATTCCTCTCGATCTCACGCTGAGAATGCGGTTTTGCTGCGCGGGTCGTCGGCCTTGGCTCGGACCGGCAGTGGCGGTGGCAGCCGTCGGCCTGATGACTGCGGGCTGCGCCGGGCCGCGCGAACAGCCGGCGCCGGTACGCCCCGGTCCGATC
>JAPKGY010000938.1 GCA_026647385.1 Phycisphaerae bacterium
ATTAAAAGGCTTTCTTTGAACGCAAAACCTTTCCCCCTTTATGAAAAGGACGATGGAAAGGTAAATATAGCGGTAATAAACGAATCTTCCGGATGTTATTATGGAAAGTTGATCGATGGCTTCAGCCGTCCGTCTGTTCACGGGATTGAGCGAGTCAGCCAGAATGCCTCGCACGTCCGCCAGGCTGTCCAGGCGCGCCAGGCCCTCCCCGGACTCATCCGAAAACGTCCGCAGTTGCTCGTCGAGGGTCTGGATATCGTCAGGCGTGCTGCCTTCGCCGAATTGCACGACCAACTCGAGCTCCGTGCGGAGTTCCAGCAGGGCTTCGGCCGAATCCACGGTGACGACCTGCGTCGAACCACCGCGTACGACGTTGTAGGTCCTCGGGAACAACTTCATCTCGAGATCCAAGGAACTCCTGGATAACCGGCGATCGCCCGCAACGGCGCAGCGAATCCAGACCGGCGGCGTCGAGGAGCGGGGGCGTTTGGGAACGCTGAGATCGACGTTGTGGTTATCGTCTTGGCTGGAGCGGGACCTGATTTTGGAGTTGGGGACCGAAAGGGGGATTCCCGGGGATGGGTGACCGGGTCATCCATGTTGAGACCGTCGGGGCTATCGGACCCTGGGCTCGCCCATGCGGCGAATCTTTCCCGGGCATTTCCCTGGGGGGTCGCTTTTTCTTTGGCTTTCCGGTACAAAGGGCACCGCGTGAAGGGCTGCGGCATGCGGCATCGCCTCAGCCGTACGCGTGAATCCGCCGCCTGTGGGAGCTTATCAGCATGCCGCGACGCAGGGAAATACGGCAGGAGGCGCCCTCGTGGGTCCGGGTATGCCGGGTGGCCGTGGGCTTGTGGCTGTTGCTGGCCACCGGCTGCACGGCACCTGCGACCACCCGGCCCATGTCGGAATCGTCCGCCCTGGGCTACGGCCGGCATCGACGGGCTCACTTGGCCGCCCAGACGCGGCCGGCCCCGGCGACCCAGGCAGCGACCCAGCCTGCCGCGAGCCAGCCCGGCGAGCCGACCAGCCAGCCGGCCATCGCCCTGGGTAAGCTTACCCCTCCGTACCGGCTTAACCCGATCAGCATTGTTGCCCTGGTCCACGAACTCAGCCCGCTCGTGCGAGCCAGCTATGAGGAGATGATCGCCGCGCAGCACGCACTCGAGGAGTTCAAGGTCAACCTCAGCCGTCTCGAGCCGTATACCCGCGTCGATAGCACCACTTTCGAGTTCCCCAAGCGTCGCGATTCGGACGGTTACACGGCGGAAACCGTCGGCGGCCTCGAAAAGGAAACCTATGAGGGGGCCATCTTCAGGGTTGAGAGCGGGGCGAGCACCTCGCACGTTCGCTACGGAGAGGTCGGCGAGGGGCAGGAGGCGGCCGACTCGGGCGGGGGGGGCCTGCTGCGCGGGCGCGTCGAGGTGCCGTTCCTCGGATCGCGTAAACGCCAGAACCGGGTGATCCAGCAGGCCTACCAGGAGTCCAGCGCCCGCAAGGCCGAACTCAATTACCTCGCCAATTTCCAGGCGTACGTCACCACCGCGCTGACCTATTACTACTACACGATCCTGTACCTCGATTACTCGCGGGCCTACGAGCACAAGATGAAAGTGCTGGAGCAGCTGCGCAAAGATCCACGCTTCAAATCCGGCGATACCGCCCGTCTCGAGTCCGACTACGACACCTCCAAGGTGCTCCGCGATCAGTACGCCGCGTCCTATCGCGAGTATCTCTTGCGCCTGCTGACCACGCTCGGCATCCCGGCGGACGGCGACTACACCCTGGAGGAGGAACCGTATCGCACCAGCGAGTACGTCGAACGATCGCGGACTCCGGAAGGTCTGCAGCGGTTGATCGACGACGCCTATCGCTGCAATCCCACGTTCCGCGTGCTCCGGAACGGAATCAAGGACGCCGA
>JAPKGY010000939.1 GCA_026647385.1 Phycisphaerae bacterium
GGGAGTGTTCACAATCAGAACTAAAATACCCAAATAGAAAAGATTAGAGATGATTTTAGAAAAGGAATATATATTAAACTTTTCAATAGCAGTGTATAACCAGTCGACGACGCCGAGAGGGAATACCGCGTACAAGCCATAGCCAACGCGCTCGAATAACCCGGTTCTCCCGGCCTGTGACCGGTCTGGCGGAGGGTGGCATGGGTTAACTTGTTAGCCCGTGCCACCCGTAAAACCCGACTCGTGACGGAACCGATGCGGACTGCCACGTATTCCTGTCCTCGTGCTCTCGCTCCGCTGGACTGTCCCCTCCACCCTTCCGCGGATACAATGCACCCGTATCCTCACATGGAGGCCCTGTCATGAGTCCATCGCCGGCTTTCGACAAGGGAATGATCTGCGACGAATGCGGAGCGGTGGTTTACCAGGAACACCTGGACCGCGGGTTGGCTGTCCGTCGCGACGAAAAGCTCCTGTGCCCGCACTGCCTGGCCGAACAGAAGCAGGCAGAAGCCAAGGCGTATGTGCCCGAGGCCGAGCCCCTCTCGCTCGTGGCCGAGCCCCAGACGTCCGACCGAACCGGCCCCGGCTCGCCGATGGGCAGCGCCGTCGGCCCGACCGTCGAGCCGCCTGAAAAAGAATCGACCCGCTACAAACGCCAACTCGTCAAAACAGGCCAGGGGGCCAGCCGGATGCGCGCGTTCCACACCAAGATGTCCGAAGCCGGGCTGCGCAACCTCGAAATCCAGGTCAACGAATGGCTCGACGCCAACCCGGAGGTCGAGATCAAATTCGCTTCGACAACCGTCGGTGCCTGGGAAGGCCGGCATACCGAAACGCACCTGATTGTCACGGTTTACTACTGAGTCGGGCCCCGAACCATCACGCGCGAGTCAATGCTTCTGCCGTCCGGCGCCTCAACCTTGGCCGTGTACTCGATGCCATCCGGCACCAGGTCGATGTTCTTCGAGGCCTCCAGGCCCAGCAGCTCGGCGGCGACCGCCGGCGCATGGGAAGCGGCGATCCGCATCGAGCCCGCGCGTAGGGAGTAGGCGGAGACCAGGAGTTGATCGGCCGCGTGCTTCTCCCGCCCGCCGGGATGCTCCCACAAAGGCGAGAGCGTGCAGCGGGCAACCGCCTGCAGCTTCACGCGCATCGACACACCCATGATCTGGAGAACGAAGCTCTCACCTTCGCGCTCCTCGGTAGCAGCTTGGAGATCAAGAAGTGCGGCGTCCTGGAAGGGGAAGGTTCGCGTCCCCGAGCCTGTCGCCTGCATGTCCCTGCGCTCGATCCCCAGAAGCATGGTTCGCAGGCTGAAAACGCCAGGCGTTTCGGCCGGCAGGTCCTTCACGCCGCTGCCCGCGGGCACGCGGCTCGCGCGGCCGTTGAGGAGCCATGTGTATCTGTTCTCGGTCACACCGCCGAAAACACGAATGCGGCCCAGCTTGCTGATCTGATCGAATGTCATTCCTGCTTCTCCGGGTCGTGCTTCGGCAGGTCAATCAGCGGAAGCTCCAACGGAACCGCGTCGCCGCGAGTCGCGCGCACCTGCAGGCGGCCGCGGTCCCAGGCGCGGGCTTTCTGTTCCCGCCAAAGCTCCCGGAGCCACGCCAGGCCCTCGGTGTCGCCGGCATCGGTGGCCCGTTGTTCGGCATCCTTGAACTCGTCCGGAGTCATCAGCTCCGGGACCAGATGCCGCGGCATCGAGCCCGGCTCGGGCGCCACCTCGACGGGATTGGAAGGCTCGGGCATGCCTTCCATCCACGGCAGCGATTCGATGTGCTGCCCGTCCGCGTAAGGCCAGTGGCCGGCTCGCACGTCGGCGAAAACGGCGGCGTAGACCTTGCCCAGCGCTTGGCCAAGGGGACTCTCGGCGACGGCCAACCCGCCTATCCATTGATCGATGGCCGAGG
>JAPKGY010000094.1 GCA_026647385.1 Phycisphaerae bacterium
AGTTAGCTTTTTACGGGCTGAACATCTTAGACGTCGCCAACATCGTGCGCAACAAGGTGCTGGGAGAAGTAGCCACCCAGTTTAAGAGGGCTGCGGCATTCACTATAGTGCCACTGGCGATCCAGTTACAGAGCGCGGGACGGGCGGCGGGTACATCTCCAGGGAAGCGGCATCAGCCGGCAGGGCCGTGTGGTGGCAACTGGCACGGCGAGTCGCCGGGGCAAGCCATGCCACCTGCGCCACACGGTGGGTTGCGGAACCACCTGGGCGGTCAGAGATCCGGACAGCAATCGGGCGACTTCGTGGCGTTCATTTCGTGCAGGAGTGTCTCGATGGTTCTCGTTTTCAGCGAGGCTCGGAGATGATCGAGTGCGGTCTTGAACAGGGTACCGACGCTGGCGCCCAGATGGCCGTCGGCCCGACCGACGAGGTCATCGGCTTCGAGCGGGCCGTCGACGGCTTCGACAATGTCGAGGATGCAGATTTCCGACGCGCGGCGTCGCAGGGTGAATCCGCCCTCGCGTCCCCGTCCGGATTTCAGGATACGGGCTTTAACCAGCATGGTCAGGAGTTTGGCGATGTATTCCTGGGGCAATGCGTGGGCAGCGGCAATCTCCCGGATCTGGACGGAACCACCCGGGTTCTCGCTTTGCCTCCGGGCGATTGCGAGGACAGCCATGGCTGCATAACCTGATGCTTTCGACAGTTTCATCCGGACCCCAGCCGGCCGCGATCAATCGCGGCTTGTGAGCGGTAATTGTACCCGATCACATCCTTCGTGAAAGCCAATAACCGGGACCGGCCTTGGTGTCTTTTACCCGATTATCTCGGGGCTGCGCGGATCTTCAGGCCGGATCCCTGTGCCACCGTCTGGGTACGCACCGCGCGCCCAAGAGCGGGCGAATGCCGAGCAGAACCGCCCGGCATTCGCCCATCCGGGCAGACTGGCACGTCAATCAGAACTTGTCCAGTTCGCTATGTTCGGCGTGGGATGCGGCCACGACGTCCGAACTCGTCTTGACTCTGACGGCTTCCGGTTTCGCAGGAATCCTCGGTTTACCGATCAGGGGAGCGGGCTTGGTCACCTTCTTTCGCGTGTTGCCGGTATGCGTTGCGCCGTCGTTTCCCTCGATCAGGCTGATCAGTTCGCCGACCATTCCGTTGACCGCCTCGGCCTGGGCACTGAGTTCCTCGGAAGCCGAGGCGGACTCCTCGGCGCCGGCGGCGTTAGCCTGGGTAACCTTGTCCATCTGGGAGACGGCCACGTTCACCTGCTCGACGCCCTGGGCCTGCTCGTTGCTGGCCTTGGCGATCCCGTCGATCAGATCGGTCAGCTTGGCCACGTTGCCCACAATGCCCTTGATGGCTTCGGAGCCTTGGCGCGATTTGGTGACCGAGTTCTCGATCAGACCGGTGGTTTCCTTGGCCGCCTGGGCCGCCCGCTGGGCGAGGTTTCGCACCTCGTCGGCGACGACCGCGAAGCCCTTGCCGTGCTCACCCGCCCGAGCGGCCTCGACCGCGGCGTTGAGGGCCAGCAGGTTCGTCTGGAAGGCGATCTCCTCGATCACCTTGATGATCTTGCTGATCTGATCGGACGACTCGCTGATGGCCTGCATGGTCTGCTCGCCATCGTCGGCGGCTTTGCGGGCCTCGACGGCCAGCTCGTTCGCCTGGTTGGCGTTCGACGCATTGGTGCGGGTCATGGCGGCCATCTCCTCCAGCGCGCTCGACGTTTCCTCGAGCGAGGACGCCTGTTCGCTGGCCCCGGCGGCCAACTGCTGGGACGAGGTCGCCACTTGCCCGGCCGCGTCGTTCACCTGGGATACGCTTTCCGTCAAACCGGCAATGATTCTCTTGAAATCCCCGCCCGTCTCATTGAGTTCCCGCGTGCTGAACCGCGTCAGGCCCTTAAAGAGTTCGCGCATGGGCCTGATGATCCCCCGCGTGATGCTCCAGGCCAGGAACAAACCGAGCAGCAGTCCGACCGTGGAGGCGACCGCGAGCACCAGCCGGGCGGATTTCGCCTGATTGGCCGCCTCGTCGCTGACGTGTATTGCTTCCTTCTCGTTGGTCGCGATCAGCGAATCCAGTTTGGCCATGAACTCATCCGACGCCTTGCCACACTGGTCGGCCAGGACGTCGACCTGCTGGCTCGTCCGATTTGCGGTGCCGGCCTGGCCCGGCTGGGTGGCCGCGGACTCGGCCCCGGTCCCCCCGGAGGTCCGACTGGCCGTGACCGCTTGCTGAAACTGCCCGCAGGCGCCCGCGAAATGGTCGTGGGCGGAAGCCACTTCGCGCAGGGTTCTGTCCCAACCCTGCTCAACCAGCTCTTCATCCCCCTGGATGATTTTCTCCGCCTTGGCGAAAAGCTCGTCCACCTCGGTATTGGTCTTATCGTACTCGGTTCGATACTCCTCATCGCCGTGCAGGGCATATTGCGTGACGGCCAGTTCCTGTTGAACGGCCACGGAATCGATGCTCCTCAGGATATCCACAAGGGGCAGGTGCGTGTTACTCAGGTCGCCGACCACGACGTTCAGGCTCGCGATCTTGAGCACCCCCACCACCGCGAGCGCGACCATGATCGAAAGGACGATACCGAACCCGCCATACAGTTTCGTTGACAGTTTCATGTTCTGCAGCATCTGAGTCACTCCCGGCGAGGATAACGTTTGCGCGGCCCTGTTTAACGCGAACATGGGCCTGCCTGACCAGACGCGCGGAACTGAAGGCCGATGCGGTCATTCGGCGCGTCCTCGGTTTAGGTTGTCGTCAACACAAGAAGCGACCGAGGGCCATGTCCGTGAGCTCTCGGTGGTACCGGTTAGATCGGTTGTGAGACAGAAGGCTTGAGAACGAACGCAACAAAAAGTACTTGGGGGGCGTTCCCTAGGCACAGAAGGGGGACCACGGGCGAGCGTATCGCCTGTCTTTATCGGCCGGCGTTCGTTTCAGCGGGTCCGAACGCGGTCAACGTTGACACTCTCACGGATGGGTGATTCCCACAACCGGCTTCTGATCCGCACCGGTGTACACGGACAGCCCATCCGAGGTGGCGTCCAGCCGGACCGCTCCGACCTCGGCGGTATTGAGATAAAGCCTCCCGGCCATGAGCGCCCGGACGCCCGATGGTTCCGCGCTGTCGCGTTTTCCGCTCGAACGGATGCAGATCTTCGGGTTCACGGCGGCGAGGAAGGCGGGAGTGGTCGGTTCGACTTTTCCGTGGTGCGGCAGGACGAGCACGTCGGCGCGAAGATCGGTTGTGGCTAGCAACTCGGCCTGCGGGCCGGGGCCAATGTCGCCGCAGAGGAGGATTCTCCGCCCGTTCCAGGACAGTCTCAGCACGATACTGGAGTCGTTTGCATCGCCGGAACCCACCCGCCCGCTCGCCGGGGGCCAGAGGACGTCAATGTCTGCCCGGCCCACGCCGTCCAGACGATCTCCGCGGGCCAGGCTCAGAATCGGCACATTCAGCTCACGAATTCGTTCGAGGAGGCGCGCGACCGATCGGCTGGACCGCTCAGCCGCCTGGAACTGGGGCGAAATCATGATCGAATCCAGGCGAAACCGCTCAGCCAGGTCCGGTATGGCCGAGTAGTGGTCCAGATTGGGATGGCTGATCACCGCCGCGTCGATCCCGGTGAGACCGTCCTGGGCCAACACCGGACCGACCGTCCATTGGACCGCGTCATACAGGGGATTCGCGCCGCAGTCGTAAACGATCGCCTTGCCGTTCGGCAGGGTGACGATTCCGGCGGATGCATTGCCGACGGCCAGCACGCGCAATCGCAATGTGCCGTCCGCCCTTTCGGGCGCGAGCGAGGAGGCGCCGGCCACGGCGACCAGCAGCGCGAAAAGGATCATCGGAGCTCTGCGAATCTGCAACCGGTCGGCCGCGGCGAAGCCCAGCAGGACGACCGCGCCGCCCAACACCAGCCAGGCGGGAACCGCCGGCGCCGGCAGACTGGAACCGGGTACCCTGGCCAGCCGCTCGATGGCGAGGATCAGGGCATCACAGGCCCGGGCCAGCGGCATCCCGAGCCATTCGCCGATGGGCGGGAGAATCGCGGATACAAACGATTTGATGAAGCCGAGCATCTGCGTCGCCCAGATCAGAGGCAGGGCCACGAGGGTATCCAGGCAACCCCACAGGGCCACGCGGTTGAAGTGATAGGCGGTCAGCAATGCGCTGCCGAGCCAGGCAGCCATACTGACGAGGAACGCGTCGGCGGTGACTCGTCCGAGGAATCGGCCGGCGCGTCGAAATCGTCCGGGCGGGTTCAGCATATCCTGAACCGCGGGCATCAGCAGCGGATCGTCACGACGCAGCAGGCGATTCCGGAAGCCGATGGCTGAACGCCGCAAGCAGGGATACACGTAGAGAATCGCCACCACCGTCCCAAAGGAGAGTTGGAATCCCGGATCGAACAATTGGGTCGGTTGAACGATCAGGATGATCAACGCAGCCAGCGCCAGCCAGTTGAGCGAACGGACGGGCCTGCGCAGAAGCACGCTGATGCACAGCAGGTTGCCGGTTACGGCGGAGCGCCACACTGGCGCGCTGGGCTCAGCCAGGACGGCATAACCGGTCACCACGATCATCGTACACAGCGCGCTGCCCCGCCGGGTGAGCCCCGCCAGAGTCCCCACCGCCCAGACCATGGAGGCCAGCATACCCACGTGGGCGCCGCTCACACTGAGGTAGTGGACGGTCCCGGTCGCGACGAACGCGTCGTTCATGCGACGCGAAACGGCGCTCCGTTCGCCGAGCACCATCGCGGAGAGCAACTGGGCGCCGGGCTCGGGGCCCGCGTAGGTGTTGTCGAGCATGGCCGCCCGAAATCGCCGGCGCAGGCTTGTGAGCAGCGCCCTTCCGCCGGAGCCGGTCTGCACGACGCGCACGTTGGCGGCGTGATCGCACAACATCTGCGCCAGAACTCCGCGCCGACGATTGAACAGCGCGTTGTCCAGTTCGCCGGGGTTCGACGGGCCTCGCGGGCGGTAGAGTTGGCCGTACAGCTCGACGCGGTCACCGGCGGAGGCGTTCAGCACGGGTTCGCGTACGGTAACAGCCACGAGACCGCTGACCGGGATATCCCCGTCGACGCCGGCGATCATCTCGGCATCGATTTCGAGGCGGGTGCGGGGAGGCTGCCTGTACCACTCGATGCTTCCGGTCACGACCGGACGAGCGAGCGGCATGCTCACGAGGGTGCCGGTGAGTCGTATCGTCGCCGGCTCGCTCCCGCAGCAGCGGACGACGTGGTCGGCCGGCCAATGGCGATAGGCCGCGTCGTGGCCCAGCGCACCGACGGGGACGGCGGCCAGCAGCATCGCCAGGTGGCAGGTAATACTCGCGGCGCGAACGCGGAAGAGAGCGAGCCCGGCCGTCGCAAAGCACGCGAGATGAACGAAAACAGGCCAATGCCAGGCGGCATCGAGCGCGATCCCGAGCATCAGCCCGATGGCGGGGGCCAGAACCGGCTGAGTGACGAGCCATTCGCAAACGATTTCGCGGCGAATGGTCCATACACCCGATACGTCCGACGGAGTCGTGCATGCTCGTGAGGGCTCGTGAGGCAACTCCAACGGCGGTCTCCTCAATCCCCGCTTACTTCAACGACTTGTCGCGCCCGCAGGAACACCAGATAACATCGCAACACCTCCGTTCGCCGGATGAGTCGAAACGCCTCGGCGTAGCCGGCGATCTGGAGGCGGTGGCTCTCGGCCCGGGCGGCTACGCCGGCGGCGGGCACGTCGTCCGTCTTGTAGTCGATCAGCTCCAGGCCTTGCGGGCCGGTGAGAACGACGTCGGCCATGCCGCGAATCAAAACGACGTCGCGATCGTCCAGAGCCCGCACGGCCGGATCGACGCGGTTCGGATCGATCCGCGACACAAACGCGACCTCGCGCTCGACGTGATCGGCCTCCGACCGCAACCGCGCGCCCAGCGCGGTCGCAAAGAACCAGGCTGCACCGTCGAGCACGACTTGCCGGGCCTCGTCGGCGGAAAGTCGGCCTCTCGCGATCAGTTCATCGCGCTGACGAGCCAGGTCGGCGGCGTCGCACGGCCGGCGCAGGTCGACCAGTTGCAGGAAATGATGCGTCGCCGTTCCGCGGGACGTCGCGGTCGCCTCGGGCGATTCGCTCAGGAAAGCCGGCAACCGTTGGACCTTGGCCCCGCGCGGTCGCCGCACCTGCTCATCGGGATCGGCGGCTGCGTCCCACCGGCGCTTGAGTTCGCCGACGCCGATCCGCGCGGGTACGGAGGCCAACTTCCGTGCGGGATAGGCATGCGTCAAAGCCCTGACGATCGGTTCGATCTCCTCGTCGGCGGCCCGTGGCTCCTCGCTCGGCAGGGCCTGGAGTTCGCCCAGGCCGGCCAATACGTCGGATCGGCTCGTATCCAGAACCGGCGGGATCCGCCAGGCGTCGGTAACCGCCCGGCTGTACGTTGCGATCGCAAAAAGCGGGCGCGGCGGGGCTTGTTTGCTTTCCGAAATCCACCAGAGATGGTCGGCCGGCAAACGGAATACGGCCGGCAGCAGCCAGTCGAGGGGCGTGTGGGCGGTCTCCAGTTCGAGTTGGAGCAAGGCGTGTCCGACGCCGGCGACGGCCGACCGGGCGCGCACGGCGGTGACGTTGTTCGGCGCAACCCGCCCAATCACGACGAGGTGCTCGCGGGCGCGAGTCAGCGCGACGTACCACACGCGGAGTTCCTCAGCCAGCGTATCCAGCCGGATGTGCTCGGCGGCAAGCTGCTGAACCAGCGTCGGAAAGCGTATCCGCCGTTCGGCGTCGACCGCGCACATGCCGAGCCCGAACCGGCGATCGACCGCGATCGCGGACCGCGTGTCCTCCAGGTTGAATTTCTTATGGGCATCAGCCAGGATCACGACGGGGAACTCCAGGCCCTTGCTGCCGTGGATGGTCATGATGCGGACGGCGTCTTCGCGCGAGGTGCCGGCCGGCTGTTGCGGCTGAAGCTCGTTGCGGACCAATTCGTCGACGAATCGCAGGAAACGGTGCAAGCCCTGCCGCGCGAACCGGCCGAACTGCCGAGCCAGATCGTGCAATCGCAGCAGGTGCTCGCGGCGCACGCGCCCGCCCGGCAGGCCTGCCACATAGGCCAGATAGCCCGTTTCCTCGCAGATCTCCCACAGCACGTCGGCGACCGATGCCTGCCGCATCCGTTCGCGGTAGCGGTCGAGCCGGGCCATCGCTGACGCGACGCGTTCCCGCAGTTCGGAATTCGCTCCGTCGTCGGCGTAACGGGCGACGCACTCGTGAAACGGGACGTCGCGGTGGGCCATCCGCATTTGCATGAGATCGTTTTCGTCGAAGCGATCGGGCATCAGCGGAGACCGCAAGACCGCGGCCAGCGGGATGTCCTGTCGGCGATTGTCGAGCACTTGCAGCAGACTGACCACGTCGCGAAACTCGGTGGAGTCAATGCTGCCCGCGTCGCGCTCGACGACGACGGGGATCCCCATCCGCCGGAGCACCTCCGCGATGGGCTCTGCCTTATGGGGAAGCGATCGCAGCAGAATGACGATGTCGCGGAATTCGATAGGCCGACTCGACGGCTCGCCGCCGGGAACCCGTGGACGATCGCCCACACACGCCCGTTGAACGCCCGGCTGTAGACCCATCCACTTGCGAATGCTCGTGCCGATCAGGAACGCTTCCCGTTCGATCCCCTCCAGGTCCTCGCTGTCTTGGGCGTTCGCGTCCTCGTCGCCGTTCTCGGTATTGTCGTCGGAAACGATAGCCGTCCGGGCGGTAACGGGTTCGAGCAAATGGATCTCGACGGCCGGCAACGCGAGCGTCGGGCCTTCAGTCTTTTCCGCGTACGTGGCCCCCGCCCGCAGACGCGCCCGGTCGTCGTAGTCGGTCCCGCCGAAGGACCGCCGCATCAGCGGCTCGAAGACGAGGTTGATCGCGTCGATCAGCTCGCCGCGGCTGCGGAAGTTCTCCTGCAAACGGATGACCGTCCCGAGCGGGCCCTCGCGGTCGAATCGGCACTCGCGTTCGGCGAACAGATCGGGCTCCGCCAGCCGGAAGCGGTAGATCGATTGTTTGATGTCACCGACGACGAATAGATTGCCTCGCGGAGGATCGGCCGATTCCCGGCTGACGCAGTGAAGAATCGCGGACTGAAGCGGGTCGACGTCCTGAAACTCATCGACGAGGACGTAGCGGTATTGCTTCTGGACCTGCCGGGCGACCTCGGACGGCCGGCGCGGGTCGCCGTCGACGGTGAGCAGCCGGAACGCGAACCGTTGCAGGTCGTCGAAGTCCACAGCCGCCTGATCGCGTTTGGCCTGGGCGTAACGGGCCTCGAACTGGTTTACAAGATCCGCCAGCGTCCGCGCGTGCGGGGTGATACGAGCGAGCCCCTGCCGGTATTCCTCGCCGCTGAAGCGGCACAAGCCCTCAACCAGTCGTGCCTTGAAACGGCTGCGAACGTCTTCGACCAGCGACTTGGACATGTCGTATGGGGCGCTCTCCTCTTCGGACAGGCCGCGCGGTTTCGCCTTGAGCGAAGGAGACTTGAAGTCGCGAATCTCCGCGGCCACCTTCT